>NZ_JBFALK010000007.1:0-59305 GCF_040656155.1 Microtetraspora glauca | reverse complement strand
CCAGCCCCCCTGTTCCGGGGGGGGCGCGGGCACCCCCCCACACTCCCCTTGGACCCCCCACCCCCCCCGCCGCCGCGGGGGCCCCCCCGCGCGCCCACGGCATGAATCCGCCGGACCAGGCCCGGCTCCAGCCTGAGCGACGGATCGTCCTAAGACTCACCGCCGGTGATGAGGGTGCGTCGCGTAGTACTCTTCGCGCGCGCGCTCGGCACGACGGCGATTCTCCGCGCGCGTGCGCTCGCGCTCGCGGCGCTGTCGCTCGATGCCTTGCAGGTAGCGCTCGCGGTGGCGCTCGGCACGACGGCGATGCTCCTCGCGCTCCCGTGCTCGATAACCGCCGTGCAGGTAGCGCTCGCGTTCGAGCCTGGCACGATGGCGAGCGCGCTCGCGCTTCGTTTCGACGAGACCGCGCTCGCGCTCGCGCCTCCCCTCGCTGCAGGTGATGCGGACGGCCTCGCCGTTCTCCCTGCAGTACATGCAGCCCTTCCGCCACCAGCAGTCGTCTCCATCCGTGGCGGTCGAGGTGGGGCGTGCCGCCTGAGTCGCGACGGCGGCGTGCGCCGGCTGGGCGAGTACGGCCATGGGGACGACGGCGGAGGCCACCAGCACGCCGGTGGCGAGTGTGTATCTGAGCATGGCAATCACTCCGTGCGTGACGATTCCCCGCCCCTGCTCGGTGGCGGGACCGGATCTCGTGGTGTCGGGTCCGCGGAGCGACGCGGCGGGGCCGCGGGCCGGTGTGTACGGACGGACGGAGCGTCGAATCGGTCTCCCGGGATGACGCCGAAACGGCGTGTCGACCTACCCCAACGGTAGGGACGCCCACGGCCGGTGGTCACCCGTAAGCGGCAAAGGGCCCGGTCGGGGCGGATTACCGTTTGTTCGCATCGGCTTCTCCATGGACCACCGCTTCGCGGAACTCCGGGTGCCCGGCGCCCGCGTTCGCGCCACCACCCGCCATGCCCCGACGGCTCGTCGTCCCACGACCCTGTGGAGCCGCGTTGCGGACTGTCTCGAATTTTTGTTCTAATCGACCTATGCGCTGGGACAATCTGCGGCTGGACGACTCGGGCCAGGGCGATCCGGTCACCCCGTTGTTCGCCCGCGGCGCGGTGACCAGGACGTTCGACACCCCCGAGTTCAGGGGCATCACGTTCTACGAGATCCACGCCCGGTCGATCATCAACCGGGTGCCCGGGGCGAGCCACGTTCCGTTCGAGTGGACCATCAACCCCTATCGGGGGTGCAGCCACGCCTGCGTCTACTGCTTCGCGCGGCGCACGCACGAATATCTCGATCTGGATTCCGGGCGGGATTTCGACTCCAAGATCGTGGTGAAGGTCAACGCGCCCGATCTCGTCCGCAAGGAGCTGGCCGCGCCGAAATGGCGGGGCGCGGCGATCGCGATGGGGACGAACGTCGACTGCTACCAGCGGGCCGAGGGGCGATATGAACTGATGCCCGGCATCATCGCCGCGCTCAGGGATGCCGCCAACCCCTTCTCGATCCTCACCAAGGGTTCGCTGATCCTGCGCGACCTCGACCTGCTGGCCGAGGCCGCCGAGGTCACCGACGTGAGCACCGCCGTGTCGGTCGGCTTCACCGACAAGGACGTCTGGCGCGCGGTGGAGCCGGGTACGCCCGCCCCGCGCAAGCGGCTGGACGTCTGCGCCACACTCAACCGGCGCGGCATCCGCTGTGGCGTGCTGATGGCTCCGATCCTCCCCTACCTCACCGACTCCCCGCAGGCGCTGGACGCGACCGTGCGGGAGATCGCGGAAGCGGGCGCCACGCACATCGCGCCGATCGTGCTGCACCTGCGGCCCGGCGCCCGCGAGTGGTTCCTCGCCTGGCTGTCCCGCGAGCACCCGCGCCTCGTCCCCCGCTACCTGGAGCTGTACGGCAGGGGCGCCTACGCTCCGAAGGCGTACCAGGAGCGGATCGGCCGCGAGGTGGGCGAGCTGGCCCGGCGCCATGGCGTCGGACGGTCGGCGAGCCGTGCGGTGCGCGCCGTCCGGGAACGCCCGCGACCTGCCGCCCCGGAGCAGCTCACCCTCATGTGAGGCCACCGCCCGCCGCATGCCATCATCAGCGTGGATCTCATCCATGATCCCAACCGTCGCCGGAGTACTGGTTTGCCGGCTGACCTGAAGAGCGGCCGGCCTAGAGTGCGGCACAGGGAGGCGCGGGCATGGACGATCTGGTGCGGGCGCACACGCGGCTCACGGCCGTGCCGTACGTCCCGGAGATCCGGCTGCACCTGGCGCCGGCGGAGGCGCAGGACGAGGTGTTCGGGCTCTGGGAACGGACCGGCGGGTTGCCGTACTGGGCCTACGCGTGGGCGGGCGGGCAGGCGCTGGCCCGGCACGTGCTCGACCGTCCCGAGCTGGTCAGAGGCCGGACCGTGCTCGATCTGGCCTCGGGGTCCGGCCTGGTCGCCATCGCCGCCGCCATGGCGGGCGCCGCCCACGTGATCGCCAATGACATCGATCCGCACGCCGTGGCCGCCATCGCACTCAACGCCCGGGCCAACGACACCGCCGTCACGGTCCGCCCGGGCGACATCCTCTCCACGACACCCGGGGAGGACGTCGTGCTGGTGGGCGACGCCTTCTACGACGCGGCGCTCACCGGGCGCGTCATGCCGTTCCTTCTCCGTACACGATCAGCGGGCGCGGCGGCGGGGCGGACCGTGCTGGCGGGCGATCCCGAGCGCGCCTGCTCCTACCTGCCGCGCGACCGGTTCACGCCGGCGAGTGTCCACCTGGTTCCCGCAGTGTTGGAGGACGTTCCATACAAGCGCACGACGGTGTGGAGCCTCCGTGATCGTATTGTGATGTAGTTCACATCAACCTTTCAGGCATGCCTCTTCGTCCTAGGAAATAGGGATAAGAACCGAAATCGGACGGGGAAGCATTTTGTCGTTTACGGGGATTCTGCGGCGTTCGGCGGTCAAAATACGAGAGGCGCGCGATAGTAGCCGCGCGCGGCACGCCGAGCCACGAAACGTACACGAGGTACGCATTCTCCTGTTGCACGCGAACGGGATGGGCGGAACGATCCGGACGGTGTTCAACCTCGCCGGATATCTCGCCCGGGAACACGACGTCGAAATCGTGAGCGTGGTCCGGGAGCGTGAGGAGCCGTTCTTCCCGGTCCCGCCGGGCGTCCGCATCCGCTACCTGGACGACCGCCTTCCCCGCAGGAAGGGGCTGCTGTCCCGCTTCCCCAGCAGGTTGATCCCCAAGGAGGAGGCGGCCCACCACTGGTTCACGCTGCGTACCGATCTCAAGCTCATCCGGTACATCCGCGGGCGGCGGCGCGGCGTCCTCATCGGAACCAGACCCGGCCTGAACCTGATCATGTCCCTGGTCGCGCCTCCGGAGATCATCACGATCGCTCAGGAGCACGGCAACCTGGGCGGTCACGGCCCTGAGCTGCGCAAGCAGATCACCCGCCGCTACGGCAGGCTCGACGCCGTGGTCACCCTGACGCAGTCCGACCTCCAGGCGTACGAGCGGGCACTCAAGACCCGGCCGCGCCTGCTCGCGCAGATGCCCAACGCGGTGACCAGGTTGAAGGGCGGCCTCTCCCCTCTGACCGCGAAGACCGTCGTCGCCGTCGGCCGTCTCACCTACGGAAAGGGCTACGACCTGCTGATCCGGGCGTGGGCGCATGTGGCGGCCCGGCATCCCGACTGGACGCTGCGCATCTTCGGCGACGGCCCCCGCCGCGAGAAGCTGCAGGCGGCGATCGACAAGCGGGAGCTGACCGCGAAGGTGCTGCTCATGGGATCGGTCGACGACGTCGGCAGCGAACTCGCCCAGGCGTCGATGTACGTGCTCAGCTCGCGCCGTGAGGGCATGCCCATGGTCATCCTGGAAGCGATGAGCAAGGGCCTGCCCGTCGTGAGCTACGACTGCCCGACCGGCCCCGCCGAGCTGATCACCCACGATCACGACGGACTGCTGGTCAAGCCGGAGAAGATCCACGCGATGGCCGACGCGATCTGCCTGCTCATCGAGGACGAGGAGCGACGCAGAAAGCTCGGCGCCAACGCCGCGGACAAGGCCGCGGGTTACGACATCGACGTCGTGGGAGCACGCTGGGAGGAACTCCTCCACGGCCTGACCGGGGACCCGGGCGGACAGCCCTGACGCGCCTCCACCACTGCCACCCGCCGCCACCTCCTGACGTGTCCTCCCCCGGGTGCGGCGGGGTCAGGTCCCGTCGAGCAGTCGCCGCGCGAGGGCGCGCACCTCGTCCCGCAACTCCTCCGGCCTGATCACGGTGAAGCGCCAGCCGAGGCCCGCGAGCAGCTGGGCCATGCCGTCCAGCCGCTCGGCGCGGCCCGTCATGCGCACTCCCCCGTCGACCTCGGTGAGCGCCGCGACCGTCGGCGGGATGCGGCGCCGCGCCTCCTCGAGACTCGTCGCCAGCACGACCTCCACCTCGTGCCTGTACGGCACGCCCGCGAGGGACTCCAGCACGTGCGCGACGGGATCGAACCCGCCGGGTGCGGCGAAGTCGTCGTCGGTGACCTCCGCGCCGGACACCCGGTCCACGCGGAAGGTCCGCACCTCCCCGCTGCGGTGGTCGTGCCCGGTGACGTACCACCGGCCGGAATGGAAGACCAGCCCGTAGGGGTCGAGCGTCCGCTCGCTCTCGCTCCCCTGGTAGGAGCGGTAGGAGAGCCGCACCCGGCGGAGGCGCCTGGCCGCGTCGGCGAGTGTGAGCAGTGTGGCCGCGGCGGGGCGCGGGGCGTCCGCCGCCCGTGACGTCACGTCCACCGTCTCCTCGACCGCGCGTACGCGCTCGCGCAACGCCTCGGGCAGTACCCTTTGGATCTTGGCCAGCGCGCTCTCGGTGGCCGCCTCCCCCACCGACAGGCCGGTACGGCGGCCCGCGAGCAGGCCGAGGACGACGGCGGCCGCCTCGTCGTCGCCGAACATCAGCGGCGGCAGCTTGTACCCGGGCCGCAGCCGGTAGCCGCCGTAGCGCCCCCGCTCCGCCTCGACCGGTACGCCCAGGTCGCCGAGCCTTACGGCATAGCGACGCACGGTGCGCTCGTCCACCTCCAGCCGGGCGGCGAGCTCGGGCCCGGTGATCCCCGGACGCGCCTGCAGCAGTTCGAGGAACGCCAGAACACGATTCGTGGACATATCAGGACCGATTCTGACCTGATTCGGTTCTACTGTCGACCCATGACGACATACGTACTGGTTCCCGGTCTCTGGCTCGGCGCGTGGGTGTGGCAGGGCGTCGCGTCCGCACTGCGCGCGAGCGGCCACACCGCCTGTCCCGTGACGCTCACCGGCCTGGCCGACCGATCCCATCTGGCCTCGCCGGAGCTCACGCTCGACACCCACATCGACGACATCGCCAACCTGATCGCGTACGAGGATCTGCGCGACGTCGTGCTCGTCGGGCACAGCGGCGGCAGCGCGGCGGTGACCGGCGCGGCCGACCGGGTCGCGGACCGGATCGGCCGGGTGGTCTACCTGGAGGGCGGACCGGTGCCGGACGGCGTCGCCCCGATCGACATGATGGCGCGCGAGTTCGTCGAGGCCCGCCTCAAGGACGAATGGCGCTATCCCTTCCTGTCGTGGGACGACATGGAGGCGTCCGGATCCAGCCTCGACGGTCTTGGACCGGCGGAGCGCGAGCTGATGGCCTCGCGCGCGACCGACCACCCGCTGGGCACGATCAGCGGGCCGCTCCGCCTCACCGGCGCGTTCGACGCGCTGCCCAAGACCCTGATCAGCTGCTCATTCCCGCTCGACCAGGTCAGGGGTCTGATCGCCCAGGGGCACCCCTTCTTCGCGCCGCTGGCGGGACCGGAGTGGGAGCTGCGCGAGCTGCCCACCGGCCACTGGCCGATGCTCTCCCGCCCCGCCGACACGGCGGCGCTGCTCGCCGAGATCACGCCCGGGACCTGATCGGCGGGCCCGCCGCGCGGCGCCCGCCCGCGCGGGCGCCGCGCACAGCACAGCAGGACATTTGTCCCACGGAACCCGGGATGCTTTTATCTATGGGCGAAAGCCTCGCCTCCGTAGCGTTCTGACCATGGAAAACGCAGTATCCCTGGCGAACGTCACCAAGACTTTCGGCGCGACCCGGGCCGTGGACGGGCTGACCCTCACCATCCCCCGGGGCCGGACCGTGGCCCTCCTCGGCCCCAACGGCGCGGGCAAGTCCACCGCGATCGGCATGCTCCTCGGGCTGTTCCCGCCCGACTCCGGAACGGTCTCCCTCTTCGGCCGCGACCCCGAGCAGGCCGTACGGCACGGCCGGGTGGGCGCCATGCCGCAGGAGGGCGGGATCATCACGAGGGTCACCGTCCGTGAACTCCTGTCCTTCGTCTCCCGGACCTATCGGGAACCGCTCCCGCTCGACCGGCTCCTCGCTCTCGCCCAGCTCACCGGGCTGCGCGACCGGCGCGTGGACAGGCTTTCCGGCGGCCAGGCGCAGCGGGTCAGGTTCGCGATGGCCATCGCGGGCGACCCCGAGCTGATCGTCCTCGACGAGCCGACCGCCGCGCTCGACGTCGAGGCCAGGCGCGAGCTCTGGGCGAGCATGCGCGGGTTCGCCGAGCGGGGCAGGACGATCCTGTTCTCCACGCACTACCTCGAGGAGGCGGACGAGCAGGCCGACCGGGTGATCGTGATCAACCGGGGCCGGGTGGCGGCGGACGGCACCAGTGCCGAGATCAAGCGCGAGGTGGCGATGACCACCGTCAGCGTGACCGTGGGCGGGGAGGCCGCCTGGCTGGGCCGGCTTCCCGGCGTGACCCGCATGGAGGTCGCCGGCGACCGGGCCCGCCTGCACAGCTCCGACCCCGACGCGACCGTCATGGCCCTCGCCCGGGCGGGAGCCGTACGGGACATCGAGGTGACCCCGGCGGACCTGGAGGACGCCTTCGTCGCCCTCACCGCCACCGGACCGCTCGCGAAGGAGAACGCGTGATGTGGGGATATATCCGGCTAGAGCTGATCAGGTCCGTGAGGGACGGCGGCTACATCGTCTTCGGCGTGGTCATGCCCGTCGTGATGTACCTGCTCTTCACCAACCTCGGTCTGGCACAGGGCGACAAGCAACGACGCGGCGATCTTCACGATGGTCAGCATGGCCGCCTACGGCGCGCTGGGCAGCGCGTTCAACAACGGCAGCGGCATCGCGGAGGACCGCGCGGCTGGCTGGCTGCGCCAGCTCAGGCTCACCCCGATGACGCCTGCTCAGGTCGTCGCCGGAAAGGTCGCCACCGGCGTGCTGGGCGTCGTCCCGAGCATCGCCGCCGTCCTGCTCACCGGTGCGCTGGTCAACCACGTCACCCTCACTCCGGGCCAGTGGCTGGAGATCATCGTGCTGCTGTGGGTCGGGACCGTACCCTTCTCCCTGCTCGGCCTGGGCAACGGATACCGCCTGACCGGGCAGACCGCGGCGATGGCCAACCTCGCCACGATGCTGGGCCTGTCCATCCTCGGCGGCCTGTGGATCCCGGCCACCGGGTTCCCCGGCTGGCTGCGCGCGATCTCGGAGTGGACGCCGTCCAACAGCTACGCCGCGCTCTCCTGGCACGCCGCGTTCGGCGAGGCGCCCGCCCTCCGCGAGATCGCGATCCTGGCCGGCTGGCTGGTCGTCTTCGGCCTCTACGCCATGTACGGTTACCGCCGTGCGGGCAAGACAGCCTGAAGAGCGGCAGATGGGCGCAAACCCGGCCTCCGACCGAGATACCTGGCTGAACCCGCTCAGCGAGGGAGAGCGCGGCCCGGACGCCAAGGGCATGTACGTATGGGTCCTGCTCGCCACCGGCGGGGTGTGGGACATCGCGCACGGGCGCTCCCATCCGCTCTGGCTCGCCTGGACCGCGGTGGGTCTCACGACCGCGCTCTACATCGTGACGATCCGCCTCGCCTTCGCCGACAACCACCGGGCACGGCGCCTCTGGCTGCCCCTGTTGGCCGTGGTCGTTCTCCCGAGCGCCGCCGCGTTCGGCGACAACTGGCTCTACCTCCTGCTCGTCCTGGCGGTCGCGCTCGGTGTGACCGTCAGGAACAGGACGATGCCGTTCCTGCTGTTCGTGCTCTGCGCCTCCGCCGCCGCGATCGCGTGGTGGCGGGGAGCCGGACTCGCGGCCGTCCTCACCCTGGACTGGGGCATCTTCTGCTCGGGCCTGATCCCCGCGATGATCATCCGCTTGTGGGAGGCCATCCGCGAGCTCCAGCGCACCCGGCAGGAGCTCGCCGAGGCGGCGGTCACCGAGGAGCGGCTGCGCTTTTCCCGCGACCTGCACGACCTCCTCGGCCACACCCTGTCGGTCATCGTCGTCAAGGCCGAGGCCGTACGCCGCCTGATCCCCAGGGACACCGAGGCGGCGGCCGGGCAGGCCGCCGACATCGAGCGGATCGGGCGCGAGGCGCTGACCGAGGTTCGCGCCGCCGTCACCGGCTACCGGGGCCGCGGCCTGGCCGCCGAACTGGACTCCGCGCGTACGGCGCTGGCCGACGCCGGGATCGCCCTCACGATCCGCACGCCGTCCCTGGACCTCCCGCCCGAGACGGACGCGCTGCTCGGCTGGGCCGTACGAGAAGGGGTGACGAACGTGATCCGGCACAGCGGGGCGACCCGGTGCGAGATCGAACTGGACGAGGGGATGGTGCTGCGCGTCACGGACGACGGCGGCGGCCTCCCCGGCAGGAACGACCAGACGCGGCCGCGAGGACAGGGAAACGGCCTCACAGGTCTGCGTGAGCGGGTCCGGGCGGCCGGCGGGCGGCTGTCCACCGACTCCCCGCCCTCCGGCGGGTTCCGGCTGCAGGTGAGCCTGAACGCATGATCAGGGTCCTGCTGGCCGAGGACCAGGGCATGATGCGCGGCGCGCTCGCCCTGCTGCTCGGCCTCGAAGAAGACATCGAGATCGTCGCCCAGGTGCCGACCGGGGACGGCGTGCTCCCGGCGGCGCTGCGCGAGCGGCCGGACGTCGCGCTCCTGGACATCGAGATGCCCGGGAAGAGCGGCCTCGACGCCGCCGCCGAGCTGCGCGAACACCTCCCGGAGTGCCGGGTGCTGTTCCTGACGACGTTCGGGCGGCCCGGCTACCTCCGGCGGGCGATGGAGGCGGGCGCGTACGGCTTCCTCGTGAAGGACGGGCCGGTCGAGGAGTTGGCCGCGGCGATCCGCCGGGTCCTGGGCGGCGAGCGGGTCATCGACCCCGCGCTCGCGGCGGCGGCGCTCAGCACCGGGCCGAGCCCGCTCACCGACCGGGAGCGTGACGTGCTCGCCGCCGCCGGCGACGGCTCCACGATCGCCGACGTCGCCGCCCGGTTGCACCTCTCGGAGAGCACCGTGCGCAACTACCTGTCGTCGGCGATCGGCAAGACCGGCACCCGCAACCGGATCGAGGCGGCGCGCCAGGCCAGGCACAACGGCTGGCTCTGACCCGCGCCGCGCCCACCGCTCCGGCGCCCGGCACAACCTGACGCCGTCGCGTTCCGGCGACGGTCACACGAGCGCGCCGCCGGAGAACGCCGCGTCGAACGTCACCTTGGCGAGTGCCCGCTGGCCGTCGCCGCTGGGATGGAAGTAGTCCCACGCGCTCACGTGCTTGAGCGTGTACGGGAAGGAGAAGACGGCGCCGCCGTCATAACGGCAGGCCGGGCCGTACGCCAGGCAGGACTCCCCCAGCCGCTCGTTGTACGCCATGACCCGCGCCCTGACCCGCTCGCGCCGGAGCCGGTCCTTCCGCGCGGTCGAGGAGGGCTCGGCCAGCATCGACGGGCAGATGTGCCCGACCGTCCAGAAGGCCCGCGCGACCATGCTCGCCTTCCCCACCGACCACAGCCGCTGGAGGTCGGGGATGCTGCCGACGATCACCCGCGCGCCGGTCGGCCGCAGCACGGCGAGCGCCTCGTCCACGCGCCGCCCGAAGACGTCCACGGGCGTCATGTCCTTCTCCGAGCCCACGCACGCGTCCTGCGCGCCGATCAGGATCGTGACGTACGCGGCGCCCTTCGCGACCGCCGCGCGGGCCTGCCCGGCGAGGTCCGCGCTCGTCGATCCCGGGACCGCGAGGTTCACGTTGTGTCCCGCTACCGCCGGGACCAGTTCGCGCAACCGCAGATAGTGGCTGTTCACCTCGGCGTCGTCCCCGGTGGACCAGGACCGTGAGGCGCAGGAGACGTACCAGCCGCAGGCGTTGAACCCGGCGCTGATCGAGTCGCCCAGCGCCGCCATCACCACCGGACTGGTCTGGGCGTACGCCGTGCCCGGCAGCAGGAGGGCCGCGACGGCGAGAACGGACGCGATCTTCATGCGCCCAAAGGTAGGGAGCCTCGCCTGGCCTGCTCCATCACCTCCGGGGAAGGCGTGTCTTCCGTGACCAACTTCCTATCACCGCTTGACAAGGGGTCCCGCGAAGGGGGGCTCATGTCGAACACGTTCAGTTTCTGCGTAAAGTGGTTCAAGTGAGTGTCGCTCTCATCCGCCCCCTCGTGGTGCGCACGGTCTCCGTCAGCGATCCCGGAGAGCTCGTCTCCTGCCTGCCTGACGCCGCGCCGTACGCGTGGATCCGGCACGGAGAAGGGCTCGTGGGCTGGGGCGAAGCCGCCCGCGCCACGATCCCCCCGGGCCCGGACCGGTTCCGCCGGGCCCGTGACTGGGTGTCGTCGCTCTTCCGGGACGCGCGCATCGACGACGACGTGGCGACGCCCGGCTCCGGGCCCGTCGCCTTCGGTTCGTTCACCTTCGAGGCGGACGCCCCCGGGTCGACCCTCGTCGTCCCGCGCGTGGTGCTCGCCCGCAGGGGCGGCCGCGCCTGGCTCACCACGATCGGTGCGGACGATCACAGCCCCGAGCTCAGGACACCTCCCACCCCGCCGGGCCGCATCCGGTACGGCGACGGCTCGCTGACCGCTCCCGAATGGCAGCACGCCGTCGCCAGGGCCGTCCAGCAGATCAACGACGGAAGGCTCGACAAGGTCGTCCTGGCCCGCGACCTGACGGCCGTCGCCGAGAACGACATCGACGTCCGGGTCCTGCTGTCACGGCTGTCCGCCCGCTATCCCGAGTGCTACACCTTCTCGGTGGACGGCCTCACCGGCGCGACACCGGAACTGCTGGTCCGGCACCGGGGCAACGCCATCGAGTCGCTCGTCCTCGCCGGGACCACCCCGCGCGCCGACGAGCCCGCCGAGGACCTGGCCCGAGGCGCGGCCCTGTACGCGTCGCCGAAGGACCGGTACGAGCACGTCTGCGCCGTCAGCTCGGTCAGGGAGGCCCTCGCTCCCCTGTGCTCCACGCTCGACGTGCCGGACGAACCCGAGTTGCTCGTGCTGCCCAACGTGCAGCACCTCGCCAGCCGGGTCAGCGGTCGGCTGTCCGACGGCGCCTCCGTCCTCGACGTGGTGGCGGCGATGCACCCGACGGCGGCGGTCGGCGGCACGCCCACCGGCACCGCCCTCGACGTCATCCGCGAGTTGGAGGGCATGGACCGCGGCGGCTACGCCGGGCCCGTGGGCTGGATCGACGCCAGGGGCGACGGCGAATGGGGCATCGCCCTGCGCTGCGCGCAGATCTCCGGCAACCGCGCCCGCCTTTTCGCCGGGTGCGGCATCATGGGCGACTCCGACCCGGTCGCGGAACTCGCCGAGGCCCACGCCAAGTTCCGCGTCATGCGCTCCGCTCTGGAGAGCTGACCGCCCGGTCCTCCCTGAGGTGGACGCCATCGCCCGGAAGGGCGATGGCCCGCCCCGCCGTCACGCCCGCGAGCCAGCGGGCGAACCCGCCCCGCGCGTCGTCGGCGACCGCCACCTCGAACGTGACGTCCGCGCCGTAGTCCACGGCCCGGACAGGGTACGGCGAGGCGCGCAGGTCGTTCTCCAGCCGCCCCGAGTGCGCGTGGTCGACCACCACTGACATGATCGTCGCCGGGACCATCCGCACGCTCGTCGCGCGGTCGAGCGCCTCCCCCACGGCGCCGCCGTACGCCCGGACCAGGCCGCCCGCCCCGAGCAGCACGCCGCCGAAGTAGCGGGTGACCACGGCCACGACGTCGGCGAAGCCGCGCCGGTTGAGCACCTCCAGCATCGGCGTGCCGGCCGTACCGCCCGGCTCCCCGTCGTCGTCGGCCTTCTGTGCCCGCGACCCGATCACGTACGCCGTGCAGTTGTGGTTGGCGTCGCCGTACAACCGCCTGCGGCCGGCGATGAACGCCCTGGCCTCCTCCTCCGTCCCCACAGGAGCGAGCGCGCAGATGAACCGCGAGCGGCGAACCTCGGTCTCGTGCTCGATGGGATCGGTGATGGTCAGGTAGGAGGGCATCACGCCAGCGTAGCCAGCCCACCGCCTTTACAATGTAGATTCATTACACCGCGGGGTCCGCTCACCCGACGACGAGCTCGGCGGGACGGCCGAGCAGCGCGGTGATCCGCTCGGCGGCGGCCTCCAGCGGCCCTCCCGGCACCGGATCGATCAGCTCGACGGCCAGCCGCCCGTCCTTGGCCTCCCACACCCCGGCCACCCTCCCCCGGTGGACCACGACCGGGGAGATCCAGCCCGCCGCCCGGCTCACCTTGGCCCGGGCAGCCGCGGGCAGCAGAGCGTCGAGGCCGCGCGGAGCGCCCAGCACGTATTGGTCGAACCCCGGCAGCAGGTGCACGGACTCCGACGGCCGGGCGGCGGCCAGCGTGTCCACGTGCTCGGCGAGCGCCACCATGGGCGCTCCCTCCACCTCGACCTGGGCGAGCTCCGGGCCGAGGTCGCGGAACCACCCGCGCAGCACCGCCTTGCGCATCGTGCCCCGCGACAGCCAGCCGTCGAACATCTCAGGGGTGGCCGGGCCGTGTACGCCCAGGAACGCGCGCACGAGGGCCGTGCCCCCCTCCTCCGCGGACGGCGGCGCGTCCGGCCAGCCGGGCAGCCGGTCGGAGGGCCGGGCGAAGGTCACCCGCCCGTCGCGGGGCGGGCCGTAGCACAGCTCCCCCAGGAAGCTCAGCGGCTTGAGCAGCGCACCCCAGCCGGAGGTGAGCGCCTCACACAGATGGCCGTCGCCGGTGACCTCGGTCACGGCCTCGACCAGCTCCTCGCGGGTCAGGGAGCGCCCCTTGAGCGCCTGCGGCACCGCGCCGATGATCGCCTCGACCTCGGCGGCGGTGACCCCGTGCCCCCGCTGCCATGACCCCTTCTCCCAGAACCGCAGCGCGCCCAGCGTCGCGCAGTACGTCGCCAGCTCGTCCGCCGGGACCAGGTGCAGCGTTCCGCGCATCAGCCACGTCTTGACGAGCGTGCGGTCCTCCCACAGCGCCTCGTCCACCGCGCCGGATCTCGGGTCGGCCGACCGCACCGCCAGCGCCAGCTCCGCGGAGGAGGCCACCTGGGCCTGCACCCCGCACAGCCGACGGGCGATCATCACGGGTCCGGATCCGGCGGCCGGCTCGACGAACTGGCGCTCCAGCCGCCATGCGAGCACCTGGGGCCAGGTCAGGTGAAGAGTCACGCCCGATGTTCTACACCCCTCCACCGACAGACGGCCGCCCCGCGCATCGTCACCATAAGCGGGCATCCAACGGACACGGACCGTTTCGTCAGGACATTCTGATGTCCGCTAACCTCGACGTGTGACTTCCGAGCGCCTGGACATCGACCTTGACCGGTCGAGCCCCGTCCCCCTCTACTTCCAGGTCGCCGAGCAGATCTCGGAGGCGATCCGGCGCGGCGACCTCGCTCCCGGCTCCCGGCTCGACAACGAGATCCAGCTCGCCGACCGGCTCGGGCTCTCCCGTCCCACCATCCGCCAGGCGATCCAGTACCTGGTGGACAAGGGTCTGCTCGTCCGCAAGCGCGGTGTCGGCACCCAGGTCGTCCACGGCCAGGTCAAGCGGTCGGTGGAGCTCACCAGCCTCTACGACGACCTCAGGCGGTCCGGGCAGGAACCCGCCACCCGGGTGCTGTCCATCGACACCGAGCCCGCCGACGAGAGCGTCGCGGCGGTCCTCGCGCTGCCGGAGGGCACCGAGGTGCTCAGGATCGAACGGCTCCGCTACGCCGCGGGAGAGCCGCTGGCCCTGCTCCACAACTGGCTGCCGCTCGGGCTGGCCGACCTTTCCGCGACGTCGCTCCAGGAGCGCGGGCTGTACGAGCTGCTGCGCGCGGCCGGGGTCAGGATGCGGGTCGCCAACCAGCGGATCGGCGCCCGTGCCGCCACCCCGTCCGAGGCGCGCCTCCTCGATGAGCGGCGCGGCGCTCCCCTGCTGACGATGGTCCGCACGACCTACGACGACCAGGGAAGGGCCGTCGAGCACGGCTCCCACCTCTATCGGGCATCGCACTATTCGCTGGAGGTCACGCTCATCGAGCGGTGACGGACTGCGGCTCGTCCTCGGCCGCCCGGACCTTCCGCTTGAGCCAGACCGTGGTGCCCAGGCCGAAGAGCAGGGCGGCGACCAGCCCGACCCAGGAGAAGCCCTTCAGCCACTTGTCGGCCACGACGCCCAGATAGTAGATGGCGGTCGTGGTGCCGCCCGCCCACACGACGCCGCCGAGCACGTTGGCGATCAGGAACCGCCAGTACGGCATGCGCAGCGCGCCCGCCAGCGGACCGGCGAGGATCCGCAGCAGGGCCACGAACCGGCCGAAGAACACCGCCCACATGCCCCACCGGTCGAAGAGCCGCTCGGCCTTCGCGATGTGGGCGGGCCCGAAGTGCTTGGGGAACCTCCGCCCCAACCGGTCGAACAGCGGCCGGCCGCCCTTCCAGCCGATGTAGTAGCCGATCGAGTCGCCGATGATCGCCCCGGCGCTGGCGCACACCCCCACCACGATCGGGCTGACCACGCCCTTGGACGACAGCAGCGCCGCGCTGACCAGGACGATCTCACCGGGAAGCGGGATACCCAGGCTCTCCAGCCCGATGACCACACCGACGAGGATGTAGACCCAGACGGCTGGGATCGTCTGCAGCCACTCCTCGATGTGCATGTCACTCCTCATAAATGGGGCGGGTCGGGCACGCTCCATTCTGCCGTCGCCCCGGCAATGACACATCCATCGCGAGGACCACCGCGGGTCAGTCTCCGGTAGCACTCGCCATCATCGCGGAGCGTACGGCCTCGCCCATGGCGGCGTGTACCGCGGCGTTGGCGTCACGGCGCGTGCGCACCTCGACCAGGCGCATGCCGTCCCCCTTGACGGCCCTGGGCAGCTCGTCGAGGTCCTCGACCCGCGTGTACGGCAGGCCGGTCGAGGCGGCGAGATATTCCAGATCGACCCCGTGGGACGTCCCGAAGATCCGCTCGAACGGGTCGCCCACGGCCGCCTGCGGCAGCAGCGAGAAGATCCCGCCGCCGTCGTTGTTGACCACGACCAGGCACAGGTCGGGCCGCGGCTCCTGGGGGCCGAGGATGAGCCCGTTCTGGTCGTGCAGCAGCGTCAGATCGCCGATCAGCGCGTACGACGGGCCGTTGTGCGCCAGCGCGGCGCCGATGGCCGTGGACACCAGCCCGTCGATGCCGGACGCGCCGCGGCTCGCCATCAGGCGCAGCCCCCGGCGGGGTCGCATGGCCTGGTCCAGGTCCCTGATCGGCATCGAGGAACCGCAGAACAGCAACGACCCGTTGGGCAGCAGCTCGACCAGGTCGCGCGCCACCCTCGGCTCGCTCAGGCCCGAGGAGTCGAGCACCGCGTCGATCGCCTCCCTGGCGACGTGCTCGGCGTGCCGCCACGACCGCAGCCAGGAGTCGTCTCCCGAGGTGACCGGGATCTCCACCGCCTGCGCGACCTGCGTCGCCGACCTGGTCGGGTCGGGCCAGCGGGTCAGGTCCGAGGCGACCACGATGTGCTCCTCGGCCCTGCGGATCCAGGACAGCAGCGGCCGCGACAGTCCGGGACGCCCGAGCGTCACGACGACGTCGGGCCGGTGGGCCTTGGCGAACTCGGGGTTCCCCAGCAGGAAGTGATAGGTCGAGATGGCGTGGTCGCCGTAGCGGCCGCCGCCGTTGGGCTCGGAGAGCACCGGCCAGCCGGCCATCCCGGCTGCCGCGACGTACCTGCGGACGCCCGCCGCTCCGTCGCCCACGACCAGCACGCCGCGCCTGGTCGGCGGGATGTGCAGCGCGGACGCGGGAGGCGCCACCCTCGCCCTGATCCACGCGCCGCCCGCGTCTCCGTCGAGCGACTCGCACCACGAGCCGTCACCGTCAGGGATCAGCGGCTCGCGGAAGGCCAGGTTAAGGTGGACCGGCCCCGGATCCGGCGGCCCCGCCGCCCGCTGGTAGGCACGGCAGGCGAGCGACCGCCAGTAGGCCGCCTGCCCCGGCCGGTCCTCCGGCACGCCGACCTCGGCAAACCAGCGGACCGCCGAGCCGTACATCTTGACCTGGTCGATGGTCTGGTTCGCGCCGGTGCCGCGCAGCTCCGGCGGCCGGTCGGCGGTCAGCACGAGCAGCGGCACGCCGGACTCGGACGCCTCGATCACGGCGGGGTGGAAGTTCGCCGCCGCGGTGCCCGACGTGCAGATGATCACGACGGGCCGCTCCGAGCGCTTGGCCAGCCCGAGCGCGAGGAAGGACGCCGACCGCTCGTCGATCCGCACGTGCAGCCGCACCCGCGGCTCCTCGTGCACGGCCAGGGCCAGCGGCGCCGACCGGGACCCGGGAGCGAGGACGACGTCGGTCACCCCGCAACGCACCAGCTCGTCGACCAGCACCGTGGCAAGCGCGGTGGCGGGATTCACTGCCGCCCCTCTCCGGCCGTTCCGGCGGCCTCCTCCATCCGTCGTTTCCAGGCGGGCGACTCGATCTCATACGCCGCGAGGGCGCGCTGATCCACCTCCGGACGTCGTACGGCTATCGCCCCGCCGACGGGGACGAGGGAGTCCGTGACGACATCACCGCTGAGCAAAGGCATCGTCCCGAGGCCGCAAGCGTACGGCAATTCGGGCAATGCGGCAGCTAGAGCCAGCCCCGCCGCCAGGCCGACCGACGTCTCGACAGCGCTCGACACGACGACGGGCAGACCGCACGCCTCGGCGACGCGCAGCGCGGCCCGCACCCCGCCGAGGGGCTGCACCTTGATCACGGCGATGTCCGCCGCCTCCGCCGCGCGCACCTTGAGCGGGTCCTCCGCACGGCGGATCGACTCGTCGGCCGCGATCGGGACGTTGACCCGCCGCCGGACCTCGGCGAGCTCGTCGAGCGTGGCGCACGGCTGCTCGGCGTACTCCAGGTCGAACCGGTCGAGCTCCTTGAGCCTGCGGACCGCGGAATCGACGTCCCAGCCGCCGTTGACGTCCACCCGGACCCGGCCCGCCGGGCCGATCGCGTCGCGTACGGCCTCGACCCGCGCCATGTCCTCGGCGAAGTCCTGCCCGCGCTCGCCGACCTTGACCTTGGCGGTCCCGCAGTGCGAGAGCCTGACGATCTCGAAGGCCTTCTCCGGGCCCACGGCGGGCACGGTGGCGTTGACCGGGATCCAGGCGCGGAGCGGCTCCGGCCACCCGTCGAACGCGGCCTCGTTCGCGCAGGCCAGCCAGCGGGCGCATTCGGCGGGGCCGTACTCGGGGAAGGGTGAGAACTCCCCCCACCCGGCGGGCCCGTGGATCAGCACGCCCTCGCGGACGGTCTGCCCCCGGAACCGCAGGGTCATCGGGATACGGAAGACGTGCACTAGGGGCGGCGCGGGAACTTCGCGAAGTCCGGGGTGCGCTTCTCCTTGAACGCGTCGCGGCCCTCCTGGGCCTCTTCGCTCATGTAGTAGAGGAGCGTCGCGTCACCGGCGAACTGCTGCATGCCCGCGGCGCCGTCGGTGACGGCGTTGAGCGCGCCCTTGAGCATGCGCAGCGCGAGCGGCGACTTCTCCAGCAGCTCGCGCGCCCACTGGACGGTCTCCTCCTCCAGGCGCTCCAGCGGGACGACCGCGTTGACCAGGCCCCACTGCAGGGCGGTCTCGGCGTCGTACTGCCGGCAGAGGTACCAGATCTCGCGCGCACGCTTGAGGCCGACGGTCTCGGCCAGCAGCCACGAGCCGTATCCGCCGTCGAACGAGCCCACCTTGGGGCCGGTCTGCCCGAATTTGGCGTTGTCCGCGGCGATCGTGAGGTCACAGCAGACGTGCAGCACGTGGCCGCCGCCGATCGCGTAGCCCGCGACCATCGCGATGACGGGCTTGGGGCAGCGCCGGATCTGCACCTGCAGGTCGAGGACGTTCAGGCGGCCCATGCCGTGCGTGGTCTCGTCGACGTAGCCGTCGTCACCGCGGATCTTCTGGTCACCGCCGGAGCAGAACGCCCGGTCGCCGGCACCGGTGAAAATGATCACACCGACGGCGGTGTCCTCCTGGGCCGTGTTGAACGCGTCCCGCAGCTCGAAGAGCGTCGTCGGGCGGAACGCGTTGTGACGCTCCGGCCGGTTGATCGTGATCTTCGCGATGCCCTCGGCGGTCTCGTAGATGATGTCCTCGTACTCGCCTGACCGCTTCCAGTCGACGCCGCTCGTCACACTCGCTCCTCACTCCAGCGATCCGCCCGTTCACCGGCGGTTCCGTCTGCCGGGACTAACCTTACGACCGTGCCCATCAGTCGCGAACACAAGCCCCGTGAACACAGCGGCGAACCCGGCGGCGCCCAGGTCCACGGACATGGCCACGGACACGGCCACGGACACGGCGGCGCGGAGAGGGCGGTGCACGCCCTGCTCCTGCCGCCCGGACCGGCGCTGTTCGCCGCCGTCGAGCGCGCGCTCTCCGGAGACGGCCCGGCGGTCCTGCCGCTGTCCCCCGACCTGCCGCGTCCCGCGCTCACCGCCGCGCTGGCCTCGCTCCGGCCCACGCACGTCGTCACCCCCGAGGGCGTACGGCGGGAGCCCGACGGGGCGCCGACCGGCGCGGCGGTGATCATCGCGACGTCCGGATCGACCGGCGTGCCCAAGGGGGTCGAGTTGACGGCGGAGGCGCTGACCGCCTCGGCGCGCGCGTCGCTGGAGCGGGTGGGCGCCGCACGGGGTGAGCGATGGTTGTGCTGCCTTCCTCCGTCGCACATCTCGGGGATGCAGGTGCTGGTCAGGTCGCTGCTGAGCGCGTCGGACCCGGTCATCCATCCGCGCTTCACCCCCGAGGACGTGGCCGGGAGCGGAGCCGAGCACGTCTCTCTCGTGCCGACCCAGCTCAGGCGGCTCCTCGACCTCGGCGCGGACGTCTCGGCGTTCCGCACCATCCTGCTCGGCGGGGCCGCGGCGCCGCCCGGTCTGCTGGCCGAGGCGCGGGGCCGCGGCGCCCACGTCGTCACGACGTACGGCATGAGCGAGACCAGCGGCGGATGCGTGTACGACGGCGCCGCCCTTGACAATGTAGATCTCAAAATCGGGGCCGATGGCCGGATCCGAATCTCGGGCCCGGTCCTGTTCTCGGGGTACCGGCTGCGGGAGGCGCGCGACGCGTTCGAGGGCGACTGGTTCGTCACGTCCGACCTGGGCTCGATCGACGCCGGGCGGCTCGCGATCCTCGGGCGGGCCGACGACGTCATCAACACCGGCGGCCAGAAGGTGGTCGCCGGCTCCGTCGCGCGCGTCCTCGCCGGGCACCCCGGCGTCCGCGACGTCGCCGTGGTGGGTCGCCCGGACCCGGAGTGGGGCGAGGTCGTCGTGGCCGTGGTCGTCGGTACGGCGACGCTCGCGGAGCTCCGCGAGTACGCCAAGGAGCGGCTGCCCGCCTACGCCGCACCACGAATGGTGCAAACGGTGCAAGAGATTCCGATGTTGCCAAACGGAAAACCGGATATGGTCGCCCTGCGAAACCAAAAATGACCTCCACGCGTCACATATGTAGGGAGGACGTCCATATGAAGCCGGATCGCCGGATGCTGATCTCCGCGGGTGTCGTCACCGCCATCGTCGTGGGCGGGGTCTCCGTGGCCACGACCGCGTCGGCCGGCCGCCTGGAACAGGCGGTCAAGGTACGGTCGGTCAAGGAGCCCGCGAAAGGCAGGGCGACGCCGAGCGCGTCCCCTGTCGCGCCGGCCGACGACCAGACGATCGAGCCCGAAGAGCTCATCGAGAACATCGCGCCCTACGTGGTCGAGAACCACCTCAGCATCGACCCCGGCGCGACCGGCGACTACTGGACGACCGAGCGACTTGAGGGCGCCGACCCCATGCCGATGCCCCAGGTGAGCATCAGCGTCATCACGCCGTCGAACTGACCCCTCCCGCGTCCTGGGGGAACAAACTGGGCTCGGCGACGTTATCCATACAGGTGCGCCGCGCCGCCGCAACCGCCGCGCCCAGCCATTGCCACCCAGAACGACTACTCCGTCATGGAGGAGGTGTCCTCATGCCCCCGACCGCCGTGGCGACCCCGCCTGAGCGCGCGGCGACCCCGATGACGACCCTGGACCAACTGCTGGACCGAGGCCGCACGCAGGGTCACCTTTCCCTGCCGGAGCTTCGCGAGGCGTTCGGCCAGGCCGGAGTCGCTCCCGCGGAAGGCCGCGCGATCCTGCGCGAGCTCACCGAGGCGGGTGTCGACCTCACGGAGGCCGCGCCGGCACAGAAGGCACCACGCAAGGCCGCGAAGGCCGCCAAGCCCAGGAAGTCCAAGCGCGCCAACGCGGCCGACGAGGCCCGGGGTGACGTCCCCGACGAGGACGAGGAGTGGACCGCCGAGCGGCACGCCGAGGAGGATTCGGGCGACGACAGCGCGCCGATCGACCTCGACGACAACTCCTCGGTCATGGGCGACTCCGTCCACACCTACCTCAAGTCCATCGGACGGCGTACGCTGCTCACCGCCGCGCAGGAGGTCGAGCTGGCCAAGCGCATCGAAGCCGGCCTGTACGCGGAGCACAAGCTGGAGACCGCGCTGGAGAACGGCGAGATGCTCCGTCCCGAGGTCCGCGAGGACCTCGAATGGGTCATCGAGGACGGCAAGCGCGCCAAGGACCACATGCTGGAGGCCAACCTCCGCCTGGTCGTGTCGGTCGCGAAGAAGTACACCGATCGCGGCATGGCCCTGCTCGACGTCGTGCAGGAAGGCAACCTGGGCCTGATCAGGGCGGTCGAGAAGTTCGACTACACCAAGGGCTACAAGTTCTCCACGTACGCCATGTGGTGGATCAGGCAGGCCATCCAGCGCGGCTTCGCGGACTCGGCCCGGACCATCCGGCTGCCCGTCCACGTGCTGGAGATGCTGTCCAAGCTGTCCCGCGTGGAGCGTGACATGCACCAGCGTCTCGGCCGGGAGCCCTCGCCCGAGGAGCTGGCGGTCGAGCTGGACAAGACCCCCGACCAGATCGAGGAGCTGCTCCGTACGAGCAGGCAGCCGATCAGCCTCGACTCCACGATCGGCGAGGACGGCGAGACCCGCATCGGCGACCTGATCGAGGATGTGGACTCCCCCGAGGCGTCCGAGGTCGTGGACCGGCAGCTGCTGGCCGAGCAGCTCAAGGGCGTGCTCGGGAACCTGTCTCCCCGCGAGGCGAAGATAATGGCCCTGCGCTTCGGCCTGGCCGACGGCAAGCCGCACACCCTCGACGAGATCGGAAAGTTCCTCGGCCTCACGAGGGAGCGGATCCGCCAGCTTGAGAAGGAGTCGCTGTCCAAGCTGCGCCACCCGAGCAACACCCGGCCGCTGCTCGACTGGGCCAGCTGACCGCCGCCGGCCCATGCCGGCCGGACACGATCACACCGGCGATCACACGGATACGGCCCGTGCCCTCATGAGGGCACGGGCCGTATCGGCGTTTCAAGGGGCGTCTCCCGAGGACCCGAGGACCCGGCGGTCCACCACGGGCCGTTCCGGAGACCGCTCAGCGGGCCACCGCGGCGGCACGCGGCAGCCGGACGATGCCGGTGAGCCGGTGCGCCTCCCGCACGGTGCGCAGGCGGTTCACCTCGGCGGTCCACATGGCGCCCTGGGGAGTAGCCTTACCCTTCCTGCGGCGGATGCGGTCGTCATAGGACTTCACGCCGAACGTGGCGCGCTGCGCGGCCTCCGCGGCCCGCAGGGCGTCGGTGAGCGCACGGTCGAGTTCGAGACCGGCCTCACGCAGCTCCTGCTCGGACGCCGCCACGGCCTGCTTCTCGCGCAGGGCGAGCTCGGCCGCCCTCGCCTTCTCCAGGAGGTCGTGGTATCCCTTTCCGACCTCCTGGTCGGCGTGGTACCTGACCTCCGCCTCCCGGCTCACACGCGGACGGAAAAACGCCATCGACGGTCCTTCCAGATCGAGCACATATCGCTGGCCGTAGCGTACGCCGTTTCGCCGCGTCCCTCACATCCGGGCCGGGCGGCGTCCTTTACACAGTAAGGTGGACTGTGGCAGCATGATCGACATGCCTGCCAAGCGACCGCCGGTCCCGCTCTCCCTCGAACGCATCATCGACGCCGCGCTGCACATCGCCGACGGGCAGGGCCTGCGCCGGCTGACCATGCGCCGCCTCGGCGACGCGCTCCAGGTGGAGGCCATGGCGATCTACCACCACCTCCCCCGGGGCAAGGAGGCGCTGATGGACGTCCTGGCCGAGCACGTGACCACGGTGCGGGTGGAGGCCGAGGGCACCTGGCAGGAGCGCGCCCGCGCCTGGGCCCGCGCCGGCCGGGTCGCCCTGCTCGACCACCCCGGCGTGTTGTCGCTCGCCCTCACCAAACCCCCCAAGGGCACCGCGCTGATGGCGATCAGGGACCAGACGGAGCAGCTCGCCGAGGCCGGGCTCGGCGGCGCGGCCGACGCCGTACGGGCCCTGCGGGCGTACGTCTTCGGCAGCGTCGCGGTGGAGGTGCAGCAGTCGGGCTGGGCCGACCCCGACGCGACCGTGCGGGACGCGCGGACCGCCGAGGGCGAGCGGGAGTTCGAGCGCGGCCTCGACGCGCTCCTCGCCGGCCTCCAGGCCACCGGCCACGCCACCTGAGAGGCGGGGTGGCCATGCCACCTGAGCCGCCGCCCCGGGTCATGAGCGCGGCCGCGCTCCCTTGCTCCGTCGGCCGCTGATCGCACGGAAGGTGTCCTCCAGGGCGGTGAGGGTCTCGTCGTACGTGCGCTGGGCGGCCACCCCGACGAAGAGGCAGTCGACGACGGTGAGCTGGGCGATCCTGCTGCCCATCGCTCCGGGGCGGAACGGGGCCTCGCGTACCGCGGTCTTCAGCACGATGTCGGCCAGCTCCGTGATCGGCGAGGGGTGGAAGTTCGTGATCGCGATCGTGGTCGCCCCGTGGTCGCCGGCGAGCCGCAGCGCCTCCAGGACGTCGACCGTGGTGCCGGTGTGCGAGATGCCGATCGCGACGTCGCCCTCGCGCAGCAGCGCGGCCGAGGTGAGCGCGCTGTGGAAGTCCGGCCAGGCGAACGCCACCAGGCCGATCCGGTGCAGTTTCTGGTGCAGGTCGGCCGCGACATACCCGCTCGCCCCCGCGCCGTAGAGATCCACTCGGCGGGCCGGGGCGATCACCTCGACCGCGCGCTCCAGGGCGGCGACGTCGAGGTGCTCGGCGGTCTCCGCCGCCGCGCGGGAGTCGCTGTAGCCGATCTTGGCGACGATCTCCTCCAGCGGGTCGCCGGCGTTGATGTCGCCGTCGAGCGGGCGGGCGCCGCCGGCCCGGGAGGCCTCCAGCGTCGCCTCGCGGGCGAGCGCGAACCGCAGCTCGGGATAGCCGCGCAGTCCCAGGGCCCGGCAGAACCGCAGAACCGTGGTCTCCGAGGTGCCGCACTCGCGGGCCAGCATGCCGATCGACCGGTCGGCGACGCCCTGGGGATCGGCCAGCACCGCGTGCGCGACCCGTTGCTCGGCCGGCCGCAGGGACGGGAGCGCGCCACGCAGCCGTACCAGGATGCCGCCCGAGTAGTCATTGCCGGGGTCCACGCCGCCTCCCTGGGAGTCTCTGAAACGCACTGCGAATCGCGGGGTTGCTCACTACTTGCTCATGCCGGCGGTCAATCCGGCGATGATCTGCTTGGTCGCCAGGACGAACAGCACGAAGAGCGGCGCCGTGGCGAGGACCAGCCCGGCGAACAAGGCCGACCAGTCGGTCGTGTACTCGCCGAAGAACTGCGACAACCCGCGCGGGATGGTGAACTTCTCGTCGGAGCGCAGCAGCACCAGCGGGTAGAGGAACTCATGCCACAGCGGCACGAACTGGAACAGCATCACCGACGCCAGCGCGGGCCGCACCAGCGGCAGCATGATCCGCCCGAAGATCCGGAACTCTCCGGCGCCGTCGATCCGGGCCGCCTCGTCCAGTTCGCCGGGCAGGGAACGGTAGAACGCCGACAGCACGAAGACGCAGAACGGCACCCCGGACGCGGCGTACAGCAGCGTGAGTCCGAGCAGCGAGTCGATCAACCCCATGGAGTCCATGAGGTAGAAGATCGGCACCAGGCCCAGCCGGATCGGCAGCATCAGCCCGGCCAGGAAGTACGCCCCGAGCACCCGGTTGCCGAAGAAGTCGTAGCGGGCCAGCGGGTAGGCCGCCAGCGCGGAGACCACCGTCCCCAGCAGCACCGCGCCACAGGTGACGGTCAGCGAGTTCAGGAAGTACGTGCTGAACGACGCCTCCGTCCACACCTGGCGGTAACTGTGCAGCGTGGGGGACGCCGGCAGCCCCAGCGGCGCGGTGAAGATCTCGCCCGTCGGCCGCAGCGAGTTGAGCACCATGATGACCAACGGCAGCAGCGCGACGACCGCGTACCCCCACAGCAGCAGGTGGACGGCGACCCGCCCCGGAGCCCGGCGTCCGGCCCTCACACCAGCTTCCTTTCGCGGCGGCGGAAGTACGAGGTGGCCAGCATCGACACCCCGAAGATGAACACGAACATCAGCACGGCGAGTGCCGACGACCGCCCGATCGCCTCCACGCCGCCCTCCACGAACGCGACCCGGTAGAACAGCAGACCGAGCACGTCGGTCGAACCCGCCGGGGACCCGGTCGAGCCGGACATCGCGTAGACCAGCCCGAAGGCGTTGAAGTTTCCGATGAACGTCAGCACGCTCACCACGCCGATCGCCGGCGTGAGCAGCGGCAGCGTCACCCGCCGGAACGCCTGCCAGGCCGAGGCCCCGTCGACCCGGGCCGCCTCGTGGTACTCGGCCGGGATTCCGGCGAGCGCGGCGGAGAACAGCAGCATGGGGAAGCCCACCCACTGCCACGCGTTCACCAGGACGACGATCGGCAGCGCCGTACGGGTGTCACCCAGCCAGGGCAACGCCCACGAGTCCAGCCCGACCGCCTCGAGCAGCGCGTTGACCGGGCCGAACATCGGATTGAGCAGAAGGCTCCACAGGTAGCCGACGACCAGCGGGTCCACGAGGTACGGGGTGGTGAACGCGCCCTGCAGGAACCGCTTGCCGCGGCCGTAACGGAACAGCAGGAGGGCGAAGAGCAGCCCGACCGTTGTCTGGATCAGCATCGTCCCGGCGAAGAACAGGGCGTTGTGCGCGAACGCCCGCCACAACTGCTCGTCGTACGGGTAGATGCCGAGCAGGTCACGGTAATTGTCGAACCCGGCGAACCCCACCTGCCGGATCCCACGCCACTCGAAGAAGCTGTAGTCGAGCGCGCTGACCAGCGGATAGACGATGAAGACCGAATAGAGCAGAAGCGCGGGCAGCAGGAAGACGGCCAGCACCCGCCACCGCGGCACGTACCGGCGACCGGCGCCGGTACGTGCCGCGCGACGCCGGGGAGCGCTCAGTTCCCTGGCTTGAACCACTGCTCGATGCCCTTCTGCACACTCTCGGCGGCCGCCTCGGGGCCGGTCTGGCCCGCGAGCATCTTCTGCAGCTCGTCCCGGAAGACCGCGTCACCGTTCGGCTGGCCGTACCGGAAGTCGACGAGCAGTGTGTACGGCGCGCCGTTGGCGGCGTAGTTCTTGGCCATCTCGGCCAGCAGCGGGTCCGACGGCGTGACCCCGGGGACCGCGGAGAGTTGCTTCAGCTCGGTCGCGTAGAGCTGCCCGAACTCCGGCGTCGCCATCCACTTGACCAGTTCGAGCGCCTCGGCCTGGTGGGCCGACTTGGCGTTGACACCGAACGAGCCGTCGGCCCAGCCCGGCGTGACGGGCGTGGTCTCGGGGGAGCCGGGCGGCGGCGGCACCTGGAAGACGCCGATCTCCAGGCTCGGGTCGGCCTTGAGCAGGGGCGCCAGGTCGAAGGTGCCCGTCGGGTACATCGCGGCCTTCCCGGTGGCGAACAGCGCCTGGACGTCGGGGATCTTGACCGCCACCACGTCCTTGGGGAAGTACGGCTCCAGGTCCTTGACCAGCTTGACGGAGGCGGTGAAGTCGGGGTCGGTGAACTTCTTCTGTCCGCCGAGCACCGCGTCCCGGAACGCGGTGCCGCCGTAGCGGGCGTTGCCGAAGATCTCGTGGACGATCGGCAGCGTCCAGGTGGCGTCGGGGCCGGCCGCGACGGCGAACGGCGTGATCCCCGCGGCCTTCAGCTTCTTGGCCGCCGCGATCATCTCGTCCCAGGTGGCGGGGGGCTGGATGCCGTTGTCGCCGAACAGCTTCTTGTTGTAGAGCACCTGGAGGGTCTGGTACGCGAACGGCACGCCGTAGATCTTGCCGTCCTTGTGGCCCTTGGCGCCTTCCAGCAGCTTGGCGTCGAAGCCGGACAGCGCGTCCACCTTGCCGTCCAGCGGCAGGAGCTGGTCCGCCTCGACCAGCGGCTGGAGTCCGCCGTACGCCCGAAGCTGGGCGACGTCCGGCCCTCCGCTCCCGGACAGGCCGGTCGCCAGGATGTTGTTGTACTCGGTGGCCTGGAACGGCTTGAACTCGACGTGGATCTTCGGGTGTGACTCCTCGAACGTGGCGAGGATCTTCTCGTACGCCTTGACGTCCTCCACCCGCCACGACCACAGATTCAGCGTGACCTTGCCGGCGTCCGCCTTGTCGCCCCCGTCGGACGCGCCGCCGCCGGGCGCGCACGCCGCCAGCGCCACCGCGAGCACCCCGATCGCCCCCGCGATCCACCTTCTCTTCATGAGACTTCCCTTCGGCCGGTAGCCAGTTCGGCGAGCGCCGCGCGGACCCTGCCGCCGGCGGCCTGTAATGCGATTCGCGCCTCTCCCACGGGGGCATCGGCGAGGAGGCAGACCAGGGCGACCTTCAGGTCCCCTTCTGCCGCGGTGAGCGTTTCGGCGCACTGCGCCTCGGTGCGGCCGGTGGCCTCTTCGAGGATCGTGACCAGGCGGCCGCGGAGTTTGGCGTTGGTGGCGGTCACATCGATCATGAGATTCGAGTACGTCCGCCCGAGCCGGATCATGACCGCGGTGGAGAACGCGTTCAGCACGAGCTTCTGCGCGGTTCCCGCCTTCATCCGCGTCGATCCCGCGATGACCTCGGGGCCGGTGTCGACCGCGATGTGGACGTCGACCTCGTCACCGAGCGGCGCCGCCGGGTTCGACGACACCAGGACGGTCGCCGCCCCCGCCGCACTCGCCGCGCGCAGCGCCCCCGCGACGTACGGCGTGCGGCCGCTCGCCGACAGCCCGATCGCCAGGTCGCCCTCCCCCAGGCCGAGCGCCTCGGCGGCGCCCGTCGCCGCGTCGTCCTCCACGTTCTCCATCGCCTGCTCGAAAGCGGAGGTGCCGCCCGCGTGGTGCGCGACGACCCGCTCCGGGGCGATCGTGTACGTCGGCACGAGCTCGGCCGCGTCGAGCACCGCGATGCGGCCGGAACTGCCCGCGCCGAAGTAGTGGATCGACCGGCCCGTCAGCAGCGCGCTCACTCCGAAGTCGACCGCCGTGGCCAGCTCGGGGAGGACGGCGCGGACCGCGGGAGCGACCAGGCCGTCCTCGTCGTTGATGAGCTTCAGCATCTCGAGGGTCGAACGGAGGTCGATGTCGAGCGTGCGCGGGTTGGCGCCTTCCGTGGGGGCCGCCACCCTGACCGCCTCAAACTCGTCGTCCGTCACGAAGTTTTCCACCCCAAAGGAGAACGTGTTGGAAAATTAGTTTCACAATGAGCCGGGCGTCAATACCTGGATCCAGCCACCGGGGACGTACAGCCCCGCGCCGCGCGGGGCTCCGGCCCGCGGCGTGATGTCCTCCAACTCCTCAGATGTAGGAAAATGTCATGCAAGGTCACCGCTTTGACTGGAAGTTACTTACATTCGGCCCGGATGGTCAACGTTTGCTTGACTGAAATCTCACGCGAGCCGATCTCAGCCACGCAAGGGCCGACCCGGCGGATGTGGGCCCGGCCGCCAAGCTCCTCGCCGCGGGCCGGCGGCCTCGACCACCCGGCGTCGGCCCGCCCCGACCCGGCCGTCACACAGCGCCTGGACGATCTCCCGGACGACCTGGAGGCGGCTCCGGAAACCGTAATCCGCCGGTTATCAGACGGACGGCGTGTCGAGCTTGGACCGTTATCATCCCTGGGGCACCCTTGTGGGATAGCTCACAGCGTGGTGAGCGGAACCCGTATGGGCGCCCCCCGGCCCCCTTTCCAGGACCGGCGGAAACCGTCCTAACGGACTATGTCGCCACGAGGCGAGCGGACGGCACACTGGTCTCGTCCATTGTGCGGTTAGTCACACATCAACCCCAGACGCCCGCCGCCTCGCGCGACGGGCGAACGATAAGACACGGAGCCCCGGCGATGTGCCCTCATAGCCCGTCCTGTCCGAGCGCGGAAGCGAAGGACCGAGAAGCCGCCCGCACCATCGCGGCGCACCCCGAGCAGGGGTGGAGCCTGCTGTGCAACGGCGTCGTCCTCTTCGAGGACACCGGCGAGCTGCTGCCCGACGGAGCGGTCATCGCCCCGCACCGCCCCACCGACCTGGCTTCCAGCGCCGCCTGATCGATCGCGGCCAGGTCACCCGGCTGGTCCGTCCAGCCGGGGCCCTCCCGTCCCTTCACCCGATTCCGCTCGCCCCATCCCCCGTCCGTTCCACCGCTCGCGGTCCCGTGGCCGACCCCCGGCCCTCAGCTCGCTCTCCGGGCCAGCAGCCACCGGGCCACCTCCTCGCCCACCCGGGCGGGGTCCTTCTTCAGATCGTGTCCCTCCCCCGGCAGCACCACGAGCCGCGCCGTGTCGGACGCCGACGGCACGCCGAACGGATCACGATCCCCATTGATCACCAGAACGTCGGTTCCCGCCTGCCGCAGCTCATCCGCCCTGGAACGTTCCGGCTTGCCCGGCGGGTGCAGGGGGAACGCCAGCGCGACCACCGCGTCCGCCTCCACCGCTCGGGCCGTACGGCAGGCCACCCTGGCGCCGTTGCTCCGACCGCCCTGCACGAGCGGCAGCCCCGGATGGCGGGCCCGCAGCTCCTCGATCATCGTGATCCACGACTCGTCCTGCCGGACCGCCGAGCCCGGCGCCCTCGCGCCCCTGAGCCGGAACGGCTGGGTCACCCGGGCGACCGTTCCTCCGATGGCCAGCACGGCATCCCGCACGGCGAGCAGGTCGGGCGCGTCCACTCCCCCGGCCGACCCGTGGGTGAGCACGAGCAGCAGCCAGGGATCGGCCGCCTCGTCCACCTCGACCGCTCCCGGGCCGTGCGGCGTCACAAGTTCCACCGTCCCAGATTCCACCCGGTCACGTTATCGGGGGGCGGACGTCCCTGCTCAGGCGGAGCCGTACCTCCTCGGCCAGCGCCGCGTCGGGGTGGGCCAGGCCGTACCGCCAGACCGTCTCGGCGTCGTCGTCCCGGCCTCTGAGGGGCAGCACCCGCGCGAGCAGCTCAATGGCGAGCGCACCGGTGCCCGCTTCGGCTCCGTCGCCCTCCTCGACCGCTCCGGCGAACTCCCCGCACGCCATGTCGAGATGCGCGAGACCGAGCAGGACCCGCAGCCGTGCCGGATCCGTGACGCCGGGCACGGACAGCGCGCGCAGCAGGAGGTCGGCGGCCTGCCCCGGCTCGCCGTCCTCCAGCAACTGCTCGGCCATCCGTTCGGCGACGGCGGAGAGCCCCGCGGCGCCCTCCGCCCGGTCGGGTGCCTCGACGTCGACCGCGACCTCCGCGAAGATCGCCGCGGCGGCGTCGAGATCGCCCGCCTCGGCCAGCCTGCGCGCGTGGTCGATCTGCCGTCCGGGGTCGATGGCCGTCATGCCAGGCCCTCCATAATCGGGGATCGCCAAGATCCTAACGATCGGCGGGCCCGTGCGGGGAAGACATGCGCATGATGGACGGTTCGGGTCCGCGAATCTTCCCCGCGGGCGTGATCAGTCCTCGTACGCCTCCAGCGGAGGGCAGGCGCAGACCAGGTTGCGGTCGCCGTAGGCCTGGTCAATGCGGCGGACCGGCGACCAGTACTTGTTGTCCCGCAGCGCGGGCACGGGGTAGGCCGCGACCGTGCGCGAGTACGGGTGCGGCCACTCGTCGGCGACCAGGCAGGCCGCCGTGTGGGGCGCGTTGCGCAGCGGGTTGTCGGTCCTGTCGTACTCTCCGGACGCGACGCGGGCGATCTCCTCGCGGATGGCGATCATGGCGTCGGCGAACCGGTCGAGCTCGGCCAGGTCCTCGCTCTCGGTGGGCTCGATCATCAGGGTCCCCGCGACGGGGAACGACATGGTCGGCGCGTGGAAACCGTAGTCGACCAGGCGCTTGGCCACATCGTCCACGGTGACACCGGTCTCCTTGGTGATCTGCCGCAGGTCGACGATGCACTCGTGCGCGACGAGGCCGTCCCGTCCGGTGTACAGCACGGGATAGTGCGGGGCCAGCCGCCCGGCGAGGTAGTTCGCCGAGAGGATCGCCTGCTCGGTCGCCCGGCGCAGCCCATCCCCGCCCATCATCCGGATGTACGCCCACGAGATCGGCAGGATGCCCGCCGAGCCGTACGGCGCGGCCGAGACGGCACCGGTGCCCTTGCCAGGGAGGTAGGGGGCGAGATGGGCCTTGACCGCGACCGGCCCGACACCCGGACCGCCGCCGCCGTGCGGGATGCAGAACGTCTTGTGCAGGTTGAGGTGGCTGACGTCCGCGCCGAACTCGCCGAGCCTGGCCAGGCCGACGAGGGCGTTGAGGTTGGCGCCGTCGACGTAGACCTGTCCCCCGGCCTCGTGGACCCGGTCGCAGATCTCGACGATGGTCTCCTCGTACACGCCGTGCGTGGACGGGTAGGTCACCATGATCGCGGCGAGCGCGTCGCGATGCTTCTCGATCTTGGCGGACAGGTCGGCGAGGTCGACGTTGCCGCTGTCGTCGCAGGCGACCACGACCACGCGCATACCGGCCATGACCGCGCTGGCCGCGTTGGTGCCGTGCGCGGACGACGGGATGAGGCAGACGTCCCGCCCGGCCTCGCCCCGGCCGTGGTGGTAGGCGCGGATGGCGAGCAGCCCGGCGAACTCTCCCTGCGACCCCGCGTTGGGCTGGATCGACACCGCGTCATAGCCGGTGACCTCGGCCAGCCAGCCTTCGAGGGTCTCGACCAACTCGACGTAGCCCGCAGCCTGGCCGATCGGGGCGAAGGGGTGGATCCCGGCGAACTCCGGCCAGGTGATCGGCTCCATCTCGGTGGTCGCGTTGAGCTTCATCGTGCAGGAGCCCAGCGGGATCATCGAGCGGTCGAGGGCGACGTCCTTGTCCTGGAGCCTGCGCAGGTAGCGCAGCATCGCCGTCTCCGACCGGTAGGAGTGGAACACCGGATGGGTCAGGAAGTCGGTGGTCCGGGCGAGGCCGGCAGGGAGCGCGTCGGGGGTCACCCGGTCCAGGTCGTCGATGACCACGCCGCCCGAGCCGCCCTGCGATCCGCCGGGCACGCCGAACGCCGCCCACACGGCCGCAAGGTGCTCGGCCGCCGTCTTCTCGTCGCAGGCGACCGCGACGTGGTCGGCGTCCACCAGTCGGAGGTTGACGCCCGCCGCCTCGGCGGCGGCCACGACCACCGCGGCGCGCCCGGGGACGCGGGCCAGGACGGTGTCGAAGAACTCCTCGTGCACCACCTCGACACCGCCCTCGCGCAGCCCGGCGGCCAGGACGGCCGCGTGGCGGTGCACCCGCTGCGCGATCCGCCGCAGGCCGTCCGGTCCGTGGTAGACGGCGTACATCGAGGCCATGACCGCGAGCAGGACCTGCGCGGTGCAGATGTTGCTGGTGGCCTTCTCCCTGCGGATGTGCTGCTCGCGGGTCTGCAGCGCGAGCCGGTACGCGGGCTGTCCGTCGGCGTCGACGGACACCCCGACGAGCCGGCCGGGCATCTGCCGCTGGAGCCCTTCGCGTACGGCCATGTAGGCGGCGTGCGGGCCGCCGAAACCGAGCGGCACGCCGAAGCGCTGGGAGGAGCCGACGGCGATGTCGGCGCCGAGCTCACCCGGCGACGCGAGCAGCGTCAGGCCGAGGAGGTCGGCGGCGGCGATCACCTGGGCGCCCCGCTCGTGCGCCACCTCGGCGAGTACGCGGAAGCTCGCGACCCGCCCGCTCGCGCCGGGGTACTGCACCAGCACCCCGAAGCACTCGGGCAGCGCGGCGGGATCCGCGAGGTCGGCCTCGACCAGCGTGATGCCGAGCGGCTCCGCCCGGGTCGCGAGGACGGCCTTGGTCTGCGGCAGCGCGTCGATGTCGACCACGAAGACGTCGCTCTTGACCCGGCTCGCCCGGCGGGCCAGAGTCATCGCCTCGGCGGCGGCCGTGCCCTCGTCCAGGAGCGAGGCCCCGGCCACGTCGAGACCGGTCAGGTCGATGATCGCGGTCTGGAAGTTGAGCAGCGCCTCCAGCCGTCCCTGCGAGATCTCCGGCTGGTAGGGGGTGTACGCGGTGTACCAGCCGGGGTTCTCCAGCACGTTACGCAGGACGACGCCCGGGGTGATCGTGTCGTGGTAGCCAAGGCCGATCATCGAGGTCAGCACCCGGTTGCGCCCGGCGATCGTGCGCAGCTCGGCCAGCGCCCGTGTCTCGCTCGCCGCCTCGGGGAGCGCGAGCGGGGTCTCGGTCCTGATCGCCTCGGGTACGGCGACGGCCACCAGGTCCGCCACGGAGGCGTATCCGACGGCCTCCAGCATGCGCGCCTGCTCGGCGTCGGACGGGCCGATGTGGCGGGACGCGAAGGGCGGGCCGGAAAGATCGCGAAGTGGTGACCGGTCGGTCATGGCAAGCCTCCTGGAGCGGTCGAGACCTAGGCGGCGCACGCGTGCGCCTGGTCTCCCCCTCTGTCATCGCGACCAGCCGACCGGCGGCGGGACCACGACCTGAGAGCTTCACCCCGAAGGGCTTGCACCGTCGGTGAGCACGCCTGGTGGACGTGCTGCTTTCCAGAGTTGCCTCTCCCGTGCGGTACGGGATGCCTGAGAGATTCCGGGGAGGGTTGCTCCTTCGGCGCCTCCACTTAAAGAGGTCTCTCCCGCACGGGGTCGCCAGCTTGTGTCACTCTACCGCCTACCCTGAGGCGGGCCGTTCACCCGGTCTTGCGGGACTTCCTGCGTCGTGCCAGCTCGTCGGCCGGATGGTCGGCCTCCGCATCGGAGCCGGACTCTGCGCGCTCGCCGGGCAACTCGGCCAGCGAACCCTCGACCTCGCGCCAGACGCGTCCCAGGGCGATGCCGAACACTCCCTGCCCGCCCTGGAGCAGATCGATGACCTCGTCGGCGGAGGTGCACTCGTAGACGCTGACGCCGTCGCTCATCAAAGTGATCTGGGCGAGGTCGTTCACCCCGCGGTCACGCAGATGCTGTACGGCGGTGCGGATCTGCTGGAGCGAGACGCCGGTGTCCAGAAGGCGTTTGACGACCTTGAGCACGAGGATGTCGCGGAAGCTGTACAGACGCTGCGAACCCGAGCCGTGCGCGGCTCTTATGGTCGGCAGGACCAGCTCCGTCCGGGCCCAGTAGTCGAGCTGACGGTAGGTGATGCCGGCCGCCGCGCAGGCGGTGGGGCCGCGATACCCGATGTCGTCGGGCAGTCTCCTGGGCTGCTCGTCGAACAGCAGTCCTTGTTCACCGGCGCGCTCACGCGCTGACTCACGGACCGGATCATGCTGGTCGGCCGCTTTTCCCTCGCCGCTGCTGACCGCCACTGCGGACCTCCGGCTTTCTCTCATCCCACGGTCTGATCTGGGGGTTCATGAATTACAACCGTGGATTCCCTTGCACCGTAGGACCGGGGACATTCTCAGTCAACGACCCCGCACGGCGCGTCGTGAAGCGTTAAATTCCCGAAATCAACCCCTACCCGGCACGCCCGAAGTCCTCGGGCGTGATGTTGTCCAGGAACTCGCGGAACTTCTCCACCTCGTCCTCCTGGTCGTCAGGCATGCTGACCCCGGCCTCCCGGAGGACGTCCTCGCTGGCGTAGATCGTCGCACCGGTGCGGAGCGCGAGCGCGATCGAGTCCGACGGCCGGGCGCTCACCTCCACACCGTTGGAGAAGACCAGGTCGGCGAAGAAGATCTGATCGCGTAGCGCGACGATGTTGACCGTACGCAGGCGCACCCCCAGCGCCTCCAGCACGTCACGGAACAGATCATGAGTGAGCGGGCGCGGCGGCGGTTCCTCCGCCTGGGCGAGCGCGATGGCCGTCGCCTCGGTCATGCCGATCCAGATCGGCAGGTACCGATCACCGTTCGTCTCCTTCAGGAGGACGATCGGCTGGTTGGTGGGCATCTCAACGCGAACCCCCACGACCTCCATCTGCAACACGGGCGACTCCGTCTCAAAGCGGCGCGGCATATCACCAGGACTTCAACGTAACACCCGGAGCGGGTCGGCCTGGTCACTGCCCCAGAACGCGGCGAACACTGCCACGAAGCAACGCACTGTGCAATTCGAGGAGAAGTCCGGATATTTCCCGAGCTGTCTCATCGGCCTGCCCGATCGCGCCGGGCGCCCGGCGGCGCAGCAGCGGCGCCACCGCCTGCTCGACGAGGCTGGCCTCGCGTTCCGCGGCCGCCCGCACCGCGCGCAGATGGCGGGCGTGCAGGCCGAATCTGGCCAGCGAGCCGACGCTGCGGGCGATCTCCAGGGCGTCCGCGTCGTACCACCGGGCCACGGATGCCACCAGGCCGAAGCTCTCCAGCTCTGCCAGCGTGTCCTCGTCGATGTCGGCGGCCTGGAGCAGGTCCTCACGGCTGAGCCGTACGGGCGGGGCCTCCTGGGGCAGCGCCCTCGGCCGGGCCGCCTGCTCGTCCAGGTTCTCCTTGATCACCCGTAACGGAAGGTAGTGGTCACGCTGCGCGGTGAGGATGTAGCGCAGCCGCTCGACGTCACCATGGGTGAACTTGCGGTATCCCGAGGGGCTCCGCTGCGGCTCGATGAGCCCCTCGCCCTCCAGGAAACGGATCTTGGAGATCGTCACGTCGGGGAACTCGCCCTGCAGTAGCGCGAGCACCTCCCCGATGCTCATGAACGCCCGTAACGCCTGCGCGCTCATGACTTACCCGCCCCTCCCTCAGCGATCACTGGCCTCCAAGGCCACGCGCGAAGAACACCAGCCGGAACTTGCCGATCTGCACCTCGTCGCCCCCCGCGAGGGGGAACTCCTCGATGCGCTCCCGGTTGACGTACGTCCCGTTGAGGCTGCCGACGTCGCGGACGGTGAAGTGGCCGCCCCGCCGGTAGAACTCCGCGTGCCTTCTGGACACGGTCACATCGTCCAGGAAAATGTCGCTTTCGGGGTGGCGACCCGCCGTCGTGAGATCACTGTCCAGCAGAAAGCGGCTGCCCGCGTTCGGGCCCCGCATGACGACCAGGAGGGCGGTGCCCGGCGGGAGCTGCTCGATGGCCGACCTGTCGGGCAGCAGGGTCTGCCCCGTCTCGTTCTCCAGCGCCTCGAGCGAGATGGTCGAGGTGGTGTCGGGAGCGGCCGGCGCCGGAGCGCTCAGCGGCGAACCGCATCTGGAACAGAAACGGGCATCCTCGGGGTTGGCATGACCGCACTGCGTGCAGTAGACGCTGGGCATCGAACGGCTCGGCCTCTCTTATGACTTGCTCAGACGGCGAATGCCGCAACTTACGCTGATCACGCACAAAGGTCAAGAAGCGTGCTCGACATGGACTGACCAACGCTACAGCCCAGCGCGGTCCAAGGTCCATCCCGCCACACCGTTTCCTGACTTCCCGAACGTGACCTCCAACAATATTTGTACATGATCACGAAGATTGTTATTGTGCTCCGGCGGCCTGCTCCACCACGCGGGCCCAGCGTTCGAGCAGGGCCTGGGCGGTGTCCACGTCACCTCCCTCGGCCCACAGGTGGGTGACCGCCTCGGACGGGTCGGGCAGGACCAGGGCCCAGCTGCCGTCCTCGCCCACGACCCGTACGCCGTCGGTGGTGTCCACATGCAGGCCCTCGGCGGCCTCAACCACCGAGCGCATGACCGTGCCCTTGTGCGCCCACGGAGTGGGAATGGTCCGCCGCAGCAGCTTCGCCTCCGGGATCCGCGCGTCGATCTGGCTAAGCGACAGGCGGGTACGCGCCACCAGTCCCAGCAGCCGCAGGAACACCGCGAGCCCGTCCACGGTCGGCCCGAACTCCGGGACGATGAAGCCCCCGCGCCCGTCACCCGCGAAGATCATGTCGCTGTGCGTGGCGGCGGTGGTCAGCGCGTCGAGACTGGTGGGCGTCCAGTCCACCTGCACTCCGTGGAACCGGCAGACCATCTCCGCCACCCTGGTGGTGGTCACCGGCAAGGCGACCCGTCCGCCCCTGCGTTCGGCCGCCACCAGGTCGAGCACCACGAGCAGCGCCCGCTCCTCGCTGATGAGCTGGCCCATCTCGTCGACCAAGGAGACCCGCTCCCCGACCGGGTCGAACCGTACGCCGAAGGCGGCGCGGGAGGAGCCGACCAGCTCGGCGAGGCGCTGGAGGTCGCGGCGGCGCTCGGCGAAGGTCTCGGTGGGCGAGGCGTCGTCGAGGCGGTTGTTCACGGTGAGCACGTCCACCCCGACCCGGCCGAGCAGGCTCGGCAGCACCAGGGACGACGTGCCGCCCGCGCAGTCGACGACGACCTTCATCTCAGCGTCCTTCACGCCGCTCATGTCGACGCAGCGCAGCAGCTCACGCGCGTAGGTGTCCACCGCGCGGGCCGGGAAGGTCAGCTCGGCGATCTCCCCCGGGAAGGCGCGCCGGTACTCCTGGCGCGAGAAGATGCGCTCCAGCTTGCGCTGGGCGCCCTGGGAGAGGTCCGCCCCGGTGTCGTCCATGAAGACGATGTCGACGCTCTGCGGGTCGCCCGCGCTGGTCCGCAGCGCGATGCCGCCCCGGGCGCTGCCCCTGGAGGTGTGAAAGCGGGCCACCGGGAGCGCGGTCGCCTCCAGGTCCACCACGTTGATCGCGCTGGAGTTCAGCGCGCTGATGACCGCCCGCTTGAAGGCGCGGGCCGCCCGGGAGGCGTCACGCGAGGTGACGATCGTGTCGCCCTTGCTGACCATCGTGGCGTACGCGCTGGCCAGCCGTACGCACAGCTCGGGGGTGATCTCGACGTTGACCAGGCCGGAGACGCCGCGCGGGCCGAACAGGCTGCGCTGGCCGCGCGACTCCCAGATCACGCTGGTGTTGACGACGGCGCCCGCCTCGACCGTCTTGAACGGATAGATCTTCACGCCGGAGGAGACGTACGCCTCCGACTCGATCACGCACTCGTCGCCGACGACCGCGTTCTCCTCGATCCTGGCACCGGTCATCACGTCGGTGTTCTTGCCGATCACGCATCCGCGCAGGTGGGCGGCAGGGCCGACGTAGACGTTGTCGTGGACGACGGCGCGGTGGAGGAAGGCCCCCTCCTTGACCACGGCGTTGCTGCCGAGGACGGTGTACTCCCGCAGCTCGGCGCCGGCCTCCACCTTGGCGTAGTCGCCGATGTAGAGCGGTCCCTTGAGCACCGCGTCGGGATCGACGGAGGCGCCCTCGGCCGTCCAGACGCCGGGCGCCAGCTCGAAGGCGTCGAAGTCGACCTTGACCTTGCCCTCCAGGACGTCGGCCTGGGCCTTGAGGTAGCTCTCGTGGGTGCCGACGTCCTCCCAGTAGCCCTCGGCGACGTATCCGAACAGCGGCAGGCCGCGCTCGAGCAGCTTGGGGAAGACGTCCGAGGACCAGTCGACGGACCGCCCGGCGGGGACCTCGTCGAGGACGCTGGGCTCCATGACGTAGATGCCGGTGTTGACGGTGTCGGAGAAGACCTGGCCCCAGGTGGGCTTCTCCAGGAAGCGCTGGACCCGGCCGTTCTCGTCCACGATGATGATCCCGAACTCCAGGGGGTTGGGCACCCGCTTGAGCCCGATCGTGACCAGGGCGCCGTTCTCCTCGTGGAACCTGAGCATGTCGGTCAGGTCGATGTCGGTGAGCGCGTCACCGGAGATGACGAGGAACCGCTCGTCCCTGAGCCGGTCCGCCGCGTTCTTCACGCTGCCCGCGGTGCCGAGCGGGATCTCCTCGGTCGCGTAGTGCAGGCGCATCCCGAGCTCGTCGCCGTCGCCGAAGTAGTTGCGGATGAGGGCGGCGAGGAACTGCACGGTCACCACGGTCTCGGTGAAGCCGTGCTTCTTCAGCAGGCGGAGTACGTGCTCCATGATGGGCCGGTTGATGATGGGGAGCAGGGGTTTGGGCTGGTTGGCGGTCATCGGCCGCAGCCGCGTTCCCTCCCCGCCCGCCATGACGACGGCCTTCACGGGCTCACCCCCTTATTAGCTGGCGGACCTGTACCACATACAACACCCCGGCCCACCAGTACAGACCAGTCCCCCATATGGCGAACGCCCAGCCGAAGATCCCCGTGATCTCGGCGTACCACCCCTGATGGGACGCGAGGAACAGGAGGGGAAAGGCGTACATGAGGCAGGCGGTCGCGGCCTTACCGAGGAAATGTACGGGCAGCGCCGGGCCGTAGCCGTGGCGGCGCAGGATAGGGACGGTGAAGAGCAGGAAAACGTCGCGTCCCACGACCAGGAGCGCCAGCCACCACGGAATCACCTCGCGCAGGACCAGCCCGACGAGGGTGGCGAAGATGTAGAGCCGGTCGGCGAGGGGATCGATCAGCCGCCCGAGCCTGCTGGTCTGGTTCCACGCGCGGGCGAGCTTCCCGTCGAGCCAGTCGCTGATCCCCGCCGCTATGAGCAGGAGTATCGCCCAGCCGTCCGCCTGCGGCCCCAGCACGAGCCAGAGAAACACCGGAACGCCGAGCAACCTCAGGAAGCTCAGCAAATTGGGCAGGGTAAAGATCCGATCCTCGGCAGACTCCACGGTCAGACCCTACATCGCGCCCCTGTCCCGCCCCGCGCTCCGGTCGGCGGCAGGGCTGGGCACGGGCCGGAACCCGGCGTCCACCAGCCCGAGCCGGTGCGCCACCACGGCGGCCTGGGTGCGGTTGCGCAGCTCCAGTTTCTCCATGACGGCGGCGACGTGGCTCTTCACCGTCGTCACCCCCACGTGCAGCCGCTCGCCGATCTCGGCGTTGGACAGTCCCATGCCGACGAGGGTGAGAACCTGCACCTCGCGGTCGGTGAGCCCGCGCGGGAGAGGGACGGCTTCCCGCTCGGCGGCCAGCGCCCGCTCCACCACCCGCCGCAGCACGGACGGCGCGAGCAGGGGCTCCCCCTGGGCCGCCCGCCGTACGGCGTCGACGATCCGCTCGGGCGAGTCGTCCTTGACGAGGAAACCGAGCGCGCCCGCCCTGAGCGCGCCGTAGACGTTCTCGTCCTCGCCGAACGTGGTGAGCACGACGATCCGCGCCGACGGGCGCGCGGCGAGGATCCGCCGGGTCGCCTCCAGCCCGTCCACGCGGGGCATGCGCAGGTCCATCAGGATCACGTCGGGCAGGAGTTCCTCCGCGAGCCGTACGGCCTGCGCCCCGTCGGCCGCCTCGCCGCAGATCTCCGTGTCCCCCGCGGCGTCCAGCATCATCCGCACTCCCGCGCGGACCAGTGCCTGGTCGTCGGCCACCAGCACCCGGATCATCAGCATTTCCTCCTCGTCCGCACGGGCAGCGCGGCGGCCAGCCGCCAGCCGCCGTCCTCAGCCGGTCCCGCCGTGAGCCGGCCGCCGAGCGCTCGGGCCCGTTCCCGCATGCCCGGAATGCCCTGCCCGGTGGAGGGCAGCTCGACGGGCGTGGCCGCCGCACCCGGCCCGTTCCTGATCTCCACGGCCAGCTCGCCACCCGTGATGCCCACGCGGACCTGGGCGTTCGTTCCCGGCCCCGCGTGCTTGAGCACGTTGGTCAGGCCCTCCTGGACGATCCTCGCCGCGGACGCGCGCACGACGAGCGGCGCACGCTCCGTGTCCGGCGCGAGATCGAGCGCGACCCGAAGTCCCGCCGCCGTCATCCGGGCCACGGCGTCCCGTACGACGTCGTCGGGGTCGGCCGAGGGGATGTCCTCCTTGGTGGGGTCCCTGAGCACGTCGAGCAGGCCGCGCAGGTCCTCGAGGACGCGGTGCCCGGTGGCGCGGATGTCGGCCAGCGCCTCCCCGGCGGGGCCGTCCGCCCCCGCGTACTGCGCCGCGCTCGCCCGGAGCACGATCGCGCCGACGTGGTGGGCGACGATGTCGTGGACGTCCCGGGCGATCTGCTCCCGCTCGGCCAGCCGGCTGGCCCGGGTGCGCGCGGCGGCGAGCTCCACGGCCTGACGCGCGGCGGCCTGCCGGGCCCGGATGTAGCCGCCGATGGCGACCGGGGCCGCCACCATGGCCGTGAGGGCGAGCCCCCGCCAGACCGTGATCTCCGTGGTGTCGTCGACGATCGTGATCACCGACGCGGCGCAGGTCAGCAGGTAACCGGCGGCCACCCAGACCCAGTTCGCCCGCGTCACGAACACTCCGAGCGCGACGAACAGCAGGATCTGCAGGGTGGTGCCCACCTCACCGGCGTACTGGTCGGCGAGGATCACCAAACCGCTCTCCAGTAGCAGCACGGCTCCGGGCAGGCGGCGGACCACGCCGAGGGCGAGCCCGGACGACATCGCCAGCAGGCCGACCCCCCAGACGGGAACGGCGCCGTCATCCCAGTTCGGCCAGGTCGCCAGCACCGCGAGCGCCACGCCGCCCCCGGCCATCAGGAGGTCGAGCAGCGGGGCGCTCTCCTCCTGCGGCCGGCGGATCGCCGTACCGCGCAGGTAGCGGCCGATGATCACCGGGACGGCGACGATGGCGACCGTGTAGAACCACGCACCACGGGTGAACGCGATCCCCGGGTCGGCGAGGTTCAGGCCGGTGGCCACGCAGGCGAGGACGGCGACGGGGACCGTCCACTTCCAGCCGCGCAGTCGCGCCAGCACGCCCACCGCGACCGGGAGCAGGATCTGCACGGCGTCGACGGTCGAGGCGTCGAGCTGGTCGTAGACGACGAGCAGCACCGTGAGGCAGAGGGCCGCGTGGCCCGGCCGACGGCGTAGCAGCGCCAGCGGGAGCCCGCCGAGCAGCGCGAGGAGCACCACCATCCAGGACGGCGCCGACGGGCCGCCCCAGGACGAGCTCGCCACGAGCACGTTGAGCACGACTCCCGAGGCGGCGAGAGAGACGTCCAGGTATCCGCCGCGCCATCGCATGGGTGAACGTTATCGGGGCCGCCGTCCCCGTCCTTCCTCCTCAGGGAGGACGGCGGCCCTCCTCCAAGTGGCCACCGAAATGGGCTGCTCGACGGATGATCAGTCGTTCGGCGGCGCCCTAGTGTCCTGGGACATGGCGAACGAATCGGCTCTCTTCCTGAGCGAGTTCCTCAGGTCTCCCACCGCGGTCGGCGCGATAGCGCCCAGCTCGCGCCGGCTCTCCTCGGCGGTGGCGGCGCCGATCCCCGAGCGGGGCGACCCCGTGGTGGTCGAGCTCGGCGCGGGCACCGGCCCGTTCACGGCGGAGATCCAGCGGCGGCTGGGCGGCCGCGGGCGCCATCTGGCGCTGGAGATCAACCCGCGGCTGGCGGGCCACCTCCAGGCCAGGCACCCCGGCCTGGAGGTGGTGGTCGACGACGCCGCGCGGCTTCCCCATCTCCTCGCGGAGCGGGGCGTCGAGGCGGCGGACGTGATCGTGAGCGGGCTGCCGTGGGCGGCGTTCTCCCAGGAACGGCAGGCCAGGCTGCTGCGCGCGGTGGTCGACGCGCTCGGCCCCGACGGGGCGTTCACGACCTTCTCCTATGTGCACGCCCGGATGCTCGGCCCGGCGGTGCGGTTCCGGCGGCGGCTGAGCCAGGCGTTCGAGGAGGTCGTCCCCGGGCGCACGGTGTGGGGCAACCTGCCACCCGCGTTCGTCTTCCACGCCAGGAGGGCCCGCGCGGCGGCCGGCCCGGCTACGCGAAGGCTTCCTTGAGCCGCGCGGCGACGTACTCGCGCGCGTCCTCGGCGTCGTCGAAGAAGCCGGGAACGCCGAAGAACCCGTGCAGCAGCCCGTCGTAACAGCGGTACTCGACGGAGACGCCCGCGCCGGACAGTTCGCGCGCGTAGGCCGCCCCCTCGTCGCGCAGCGGGTCGCACTCCGCGGTGATCACCGTAGCCGGAGCGAGGCCCGACTTGTCCGCCAACCGGAGCGGCGAGAGCCGCGGGTCGAGCGGGTCGGCGCCCCTGGCGTACTGCTCGACGAACCAGGCCATCTCCACCGCGTCCAGGCCGAACCCGGAGGCGTACGACCGGTAGCTCGGGGTGTCCATCGCCACGTCGGTGATCGGATAGAGCAGCACCTGGTGGGCCAGCGCGAGACCGGCGTCCCGTGCCCGCCAGGCCGCGACGGCGGCGAGATTGCCGCCCGCGCTGTCGCCGATCACCGCGACCCGTCCCGCGTCGCCGGTGTAGTGCTCCGGCCGGGCGAAGACGTCCCGCACCACCGAGAATGCGTCGTCCGCCGCGGCCGGGAACGGATGCTCGGGCGCCAGCCGGTAGTCGACCGAGACCACGACGGCACCGCAACGGAAGGCCAGGTCACGTCCGAGCGCGTCGTTGCGGTCCACGCTGCCGAACACCCAGCCGCCGCCGTGGAAGTACACGACCACGGGCAGCGGGCGGTCGCCCGGTTCCGGCCGGTAGACCCGCACCCGGACACCGTCCACCACGTGGTCCCGGACCTCCGGTAGTGCCGCCGCCCTGCCGCGCTGCTCGGCCACACCGTCCAGGCCGCGCATCCGGATGATCTCCGGGAGCGTCAGGGCCGCCAGGTCCACGTTGAGGTCGGCGGGGAAGAGCTTCAGATAGGCCGCGGCCTGAGGATGCAACGCCATGGCCGCACAGTAACAGCGCCTGTGGGGGTCACCCCGGCGGAGGCCGTCCGTGGCGGACCAGGCGTCGCGGAGCCGGTGGCATGGAGCCGGTGCCGGGCCGCTGGTCCTGACCTGGTTGAGCTGACCTGGTTGAGCTGACCTGGTTGTGCCGCCGCGCGCGCCCGGCTTCTCGGCTCAGGGCCGGGCGGCGTCGACCAGCGCCTGGATCAGCCGGTTGTCCGCGCCGCGCTCGGGGTGCCACTGGACGCCGACGCCGAACCTGTGGCCCTGGAGCTCGACACCCTCGACGATCTGGTCGTCGGCCCACGCCACCGCGAGCAGGCCTGTGCCGAGCCGCTTCACGGCCTGGTGGTGGGGGCCGGTCACTTCGGCGTGGTCGCCGATCGCCTTGCCGAGCTTGCTCGACACGCTGACGGTGACGATGTGCCGTGCCGTCCCGTGACGTTCGTGCGCGACGGCCTCCGGGAGCCAGGGGATGAGACTGCCGCCCTGGGCGACGTTGAGCACGTGCATCCCACGGGAGATCGCGAGGAAGGGCAGGTCGGCCCGGACCGCCGCCTCGGCCAGCGCCATCTCGAACCGGTCACGGTGCGCCTGCGGCTCCTCCACCCGGTCGTCGCGGCTCTCGCCATACAACGCGGGGTCGACGGGGGCACCGCCGGCGAGGATGAGGCCGTCGAGCCCGCGCGCGTAGTCCCCGGCGGCGTACGGGCTCATCGGCGGCAGCAGGACGGGCGCACCGCCGGCCTTCTCCACCGCGCGTGCGTAGGCGTGCGGGGACAGCACCGCCTCGCGCACCCACGTCCCCCACCGGGCGGCCTCGAGGTAGGCGGTGATGCCAATGAGCGGACGGGGCATGGTGTTCTCCAGCGGACTCTCACATTCGGGCACGCCCATAATGGCGCACCTGATTTCGGTTTTGTCACCTATCCGCCACATCGGTGGCGTCGCCCCAGTTCAGAGTGGATCTTCCGCTTGGCGCGTATCCGAATTGACACCTCCGACACCCGGATCCGGCGACCGCCCGAATCTGTCGGGGCGGCCTGGCACGATGGCGATAGCCGTACGCCATGGACCCGGGAAGCAGGTCCGGACCGGGACGTGGAGGCGCGGCCAGGAAAGCCGTGAACGACAGTCCGTGCAAGTCCGTACAAGTCCGTGCAAATCTGTACATGGAGGTCTCCATGGATGCGCTGCTCGCCGTCGGCACCCGCAAGGGGCTCTTCCTCGCCCGTTCCACGAATGGCGGGCCGTTCGAGGTGGAGCCGGTCAGGTTCACCACCGTCGGCGTCCCGTCCGTCGCGATCGACACGCGCGGTCCCGTCCCCCGGCTGCTCGCCGGAATCGAGTACGGCCACTTCGGCCCGTCGGTGATGTGGTCCGACGATCTGGGCGAGACCTGGCAGGAGGCCGACCGGCCGCCGGTGGCGTTCCCCGAGCACACGGGCGCGGCCCTGGCCAAGGTCTGGCAGCTCCAGCCGTCGCCGACCGAGCCGGGCGTGGTCTGGGCCGGCGCCGAGCCCGCGGCGCTGTTCAGGTCCGAGGACCGCGGCGCCACCTTCTCCCTGGTCGAGGGGCTCTGGAACCACCCGACCCGGCCGATGTGGCAGGCGGGAGGCGGCGGCCTGTGCCTGCACACGATCATCCCGCATCCGGTCGATCCCGAGCGGATCGCGGTCGCCGCCTCGGCCGTCGGGTTCTTCCGCAGTTCGGACGGCGGCGCCTCGTGGGAGCCGTCCAACAAGAACATCCGGGCGCCGTTCTTCCCCGAGGGCGCGCAGTACCCCGAGTTCGGGCAGTGCGTGCACAAGGTGGCCATGCATCCCGCGCGCCCGGAGCGGCTGTTCCTCCAGCACCATTTCGGCGTCTACCGGTCGGACGACTTCGGCGGGTCGTGGCGCGACGTCGGCGCCGACCTCCCGTCGGACTTCGGTTTCCCGATCGTGGTCGACCCGACGCGGCCGGACACCCTGTACGTGTTCCCGTTGCGGGCCGACGTGGACCGCACGCCCGTGGACCACCGCTACCAGGTGTTCCGCAGCGACGACGCCGGAGTCACCTGGAAGGGCTTCGCGCACGGCCTCCCCGACGAGCCGGTCCACTCCGCCGTGCTGCGCGACGCCATGTGCGCGGGCGAGGCGGGCGTGTTCTTCGGCACCCGCGACGGTGAGGTGTACGGCTCACGCGACCACGGCGAGACGTGGACGCTCATCGCCAAGCACCTGCCGGACGTGCTGACGGTGCGCACGGCGGTGCTCTGAGTGGCCAAGCCGGTCACCCTCGTCACCTTCGTCCTGCCGAACACGCTGCGACGCTGGGTGAACGACCAGAACGAGGTTCGGGTGTTCGCCGTGGCCGCCTCCGACCACGGCATCCCGACGCTGGGCGGGGCCCTCGACACGCTTCGCCGTACGCACCCGTCCCTGGAGGAGCGGCTCCGCGACGAGTACGGGCACATCAGACGGCATATCGCCATGTTCGTGTGCGGCGCGAACGCGAGCCGCCTCGGCGGGTTGGACTGCACCCTGCCTCCGGGAGCCGAGGTGTACGTCCTTCCCGCACTGGCGTGAAAATCCGGCACATGCGCGCGCATTTGCAATTGCAGCGGAATTGGACGTCAATTAACCGGCGGGCATCCGTCCCCAACAGCGGGGCCTTTCCTCGTTCCCCGATCCGGATCACGAACCGGGAATCTCCGGTCGAACGCGGTGTTAATCTCTAGAGAACCCCTTGTCCCACAAGGGCAGGGATTGCGGGTTTCGGCTGGCCCGAAGAGTGGCTTTTCGGTTACTTATTCCCATAAAGTATTTGCGGTCTTCATTTACCTTCCCAACGAATCAGTGTCAGTCTAATATCTGGTTCTATGTCTCGGTATGCATCAGATTTCCCAGACAGGGGAGCACGCCGCAATGATGCGCACGCCGAGCATGCATGGGAGGCCATCGGCCCACCAATGGAGTGGGAACCCGAGCAGCTTTCTGATTCTCGATGGCGAAAGATCGTCCCGGTCGGCGTGGCCGTGGCGACTCTCGTCGGATTGGGCGTCGTCGTCATCGCGGTACGCGCGGGCGACTCGCCACCGTCTTCACCACCCCAGCGTGCCGCCGCGGGATGGGACGCCGAGCGGTCCCCCGCATCACCGTCACCATCGTCGTCGGGCTCTAAACGATCGACGGCCAAAACCGCGGCGAAGTCCACGTCACCCCAGCTCACCGCCAAGAAGGCGAGTGAGATTTACGACCGTTTCCAGCACGGGATCTCATCCGCTCAGGCCGGGATGGACGAGAAGGCGATCGGAGGGCTGGAGCAGGGTCTCGCACTGGAGATGACACGGGCCAGCATCTCGACCGCGCGCATGGAGGGGACCAAGGTCGCGTCGGGCATGTGGCCCAACACGCGGGTGTGGGTCCCTCGCCACATCGAGGGCCTGGCCGACTGGTTCGTCGCGGTTTCGTACGAGCCGGAAGTGGCCCGGATCAGCGACGTGATGACCAAGACCGGCAGCGGATGGCGACTCGTCGTCTCCGCCGCCGACGCACGGGTCAACGCGGCGGAACTTCCCGCCATCGCGACCGACTCCGCGGGCTACGCCGTCAGCCTGCCGGAGAACGCCGCCGGCCTGGTCGGAACCCCCCGCCAGATCGTCCGTGCCCACCTGGCCAGCCTGGAGAAGGCACAGCCGGACAAGCGGTTCGCCCAAGGACGGTGGACCAGTGACGCCGCGCTGTTCTGGCAGCGGGAGCGCGAGCAGCTGGTCCAGGCAGGCTGGGGCCTCACCCTGTCGTACGAGCCGGAGGGCGCGGTGCGCGCGCTGCAGACCACGGATGGCGGCGCGCTCGTCTGGTACGCGGCCCGATCGACCGACACCCGCACGGCCCGGCGCGCGGGCGCCAAGGTCTCGCTGAAGGGGTCGGCCGCGGTGCGCACCGCGCACAAGGCCTTCGGCCGCTGGGTGAGCGCGACCTACGGGCGGATGTACGTCGCCTACGTGCCGCCCGCCGGTTCCAGCGACCCGGTGCGGGTGCTCGGCGAGTGGAGCGAAGTGTTGGAGACCGACGGCGCCTGACGTCACCACCAGCAGAGGAAGAGGTGGATCCATGTCGACACCCTCACGCGCGACGGTGATCACCGCGAGCGTCGCGATCGGTGTGTTCGGAGCCGGGACCGCGGTGGGAACCGTCATCGCCACGGGCTCCCAACCCGCCGACCTGAACACGGCACGCCTGATCGCCGGTACCTACCGGCTGGACGACGGGGCGGACGCCTGGACGTCCCTCGCCTCGGACGGCACGGGCGGGCCCTCCTCGCTCTCCGGCGCGGACGCGGGCAGCACGATCACGGCGGGCTCCGGCAAGCAGCGGGTCTGTCTCGCCACCACCACCGACGGCCGCGCCGTGAACGCGGCGGCCGACGGCTGCACCTCGCTGCCCGTGCTGGCCGCGAGCCAGTTCGCCGCGCTGCGCCGGCCGGCCAACCCCAACGCGACGGGATCGGCGGCGCCGAAGAGCACTCCCGAGAGCAAGCCGAAGAGCACCCCCAAGGAGACCGCCAAGAAGACGGGTACCTCGTCCGCGCCTCGGCCCACGGCCAAGGCGGCCACGAAGCCGCCGGTGGTCACGGCGGCGCCCACCCGGGCCCCCGCGGCCACGACCGCGCCTCCGGTGACGACCAAGACGATCGGCGCGACCGCGGCTCCGAGTCCGACACAGGGGTTCGTCACGGTCACGGCCACCCCCGTCGCCACGGCCTCGGCCGCGCCCGTCGTGACCTCGTCCGCCGCGAAGGGCTCGAACGACTCCAAGGGTTCTAGCGGCACGAATGGGTCGAACGGCACAAAGGTCACGAACGGCACCGCCTCCGGATCGCCCGCGCCCTCACCCGCCGCCCAGTGGGGGAAAGTCATCGGCACCACGCAGAACGGCACCCGGCTGGTGGAACGCGCCGACGGCAGCCGGGCGATCTTCGGGCCGGACAACAAGCTGGTCCGGGTGATGCCAGGGCCGTGGGCCACGGGCGTCAAGGTGCTGCCGGACGGGAACTGGCTCCTGCTCCGGCCCAACGGCGACCGCATGATCGTGAGCCCGGCCGGCCAGGAGCTCGCCCCCCAGCAGAACACCGCCACGCCGACCCCGTCACCGGCGGCCGCCGCCGGAACGGGAACAGGAACGGCGGGCGCAGCCGGAGCGACGGGTAACGGCACCACGGGGACCACCGGCGGAACCCGCACCGGCAGTGGCGGTGCGACAGGCGGGACCACCGGAACGACTGGCGGAACCACCGGAACCACTGGGGCCGGCGGGACCACCGATACCACCACCGGATCGACGATCACCGGCGGAGGCGGCACCTCGACCGGGACCGATCACGGGGACCGGCACAGGACCAGGCACGGCGGTGAGCACCGCGCAGGGCGCGACACCCGCCAGGGTGGCGCCGAAGGCGGTGCCTACACCGGGACCGCGACCGGAGGCTCTGACGGAAGCACTGCCGGAGGCGCCGCCGAGACCGTGGGTGGAGCCGCTGACGGAACCGCGGCCGGTGCCGTCAGCGGTGACGGCACCGGAGCCGGGGCCGGAACGGGAACCGGCACCGAAGCCGCCGGCGACGGCGGGACCGTGTCCGTACCCAGCGCCGACGGCTCCCTCCCCGTTCTCCAGGACCCGGCACTGCTCCAGCAGGCGTCCGAGGCACTGGGACTGGACCAGGGCAGGAGCTACACCGACGAGAACGGCGTCTGGGACCTCAACATCGCTCCGCCCGGCACTCCGGCCTGCCGGGACTACTCCTCGAGCGAGCTCTCCCGGCGCGGCATCCCCCGCGACTCCTGCGCGCTGCCGGCGTTCGTCCGCTGGCTGTACGCGGATCCGGCGCCGGGGCAGGTGAGCAACTGGACCAAGTTCACCGGCCTGCCCGAACGCAATCTGGAGCTCGTGGTGATGAGCCCGTCGGCGATGCCGTCGCCTGCCGGAGAGCCGGGCCGGATCGAGCCTGACACCACCGGGTACGCCGGCTCATGACCATGCCCGAATGGGTGAACGCGCACGGGGCGCACCTGCTCGACTACGCCGGCGGCCTTCTCGGGCCCGCGAGGGCGCCGGTCGTGGTCGCCTCCGTGCTGGCCGCGTGCCGTACGCAGGGGGGACCGCCCGACGGCGTCTCCCCTGCGGCGTGGCTGCTCGGGTCGGTACGGCAGCGGTGCCGTACCGACCCCGAGTACCGGACGGGCTACGTGCCCGGTCCGGGGCCGGGCGTCCCGGACCTGCGTTCCGTCGAGCGCGCCTGGATGCTCGCCGATCCCCTGGGCGCCGAGGCGCTCCGGCTGATGTACCGGCACGAGCTCGCTGTCGGGGACGTCGGCCACGTGCTGGGACTGTCCGTGGAGGACACCGCGCGGCTCGCCACCCGCACCCAGGATCTGATCGAGATCATGGTGAGCGCCATGGACGCGCTCGTCCATGGCCGTGCCGTCTGCCCCGAACTCTCCCCGCTGTTCGACGTGCTGTTCCCGGATCCGCCGGGCGCTCCCACTCCGGCGGAGTTCGCCGACGGTCGCATGGCGTTGATGACGCACATCGTCGGCTGCGCCGTGTGCAAGCGGCCGATCAACATCCGCTACACGGTCCCGCAGATGACCTCTCACCCGCCGATCCCGCGGCTCACAGCGGAGTCGAGAGCGCAACTGGAGGGCTCCGCCCCGTCCCGCGTGGACCCGTACGGACCTCCGTCCTTCCCCGGAGGCTTCGCCCAGCGCCCGGTTGACATTCCGCGGCCACGCCGGCCTTCCGCCTTCCCGGGGATGGGCGGGCCCGGTGAACCGCCCCCGGCCTTCGCTCCCCCACCGAGGGACGATCCGCCGTGGACGCTTCACACGGTCGCGGGTGATCTCGGCGCTCCCCTGACGCCGCTGGTCATCCCGCCTATGGACGACCCCGCTGTCGCAGGCCCCGGTACGCCTGCGGACGCCCCGGGATCCACCGCGAAAGACCCGGTCCCTCCCCCCGATCGTCCGGCGCGGGCACGGCATGCTGCTCCGGATGACCCGTCCCTGACGAGTGACGACCGTGCCGCAAGCGCCGGCACGGATCACAAGGGTGTCGGCACAGGCGATGATCGGGCCACGGGCAGTGGCGGGGGCTCAGGGGCGGGCGACGACCGCGTCACGGGCCCGGACGGCGACCATGCCGCTGCCTCGGACGGTGCGAGCACGGAGGGCGCGAACACAGGCGCCCCCGCCTCCGGTGGTGCTGTCTCGGGTGGTGACACGTCCGCCACGGCGACGGACCACTCGGATCGGGCCACCGCCGATACCGCCCCCGGCGGGGACGGCACCGCTCCTCCGGCGGAGGATGGTGCTCCGACGGGTGACGATATCGTCCCGGCCGGTGACAACCCCGGCACGGACGCCCCTGCCGGGAACAGCACCACCCTGACAGGTGACGACCACCCCGCGGCCGGTGGTGATCCCGCCCCGGACACGGACGGCCCCACTCCGGCGAGCGACGACTCTGGTTACACGGAGAACGACCGTGACTCGGCAGACGCCGCCGACGGGACCGTACCCGAACCTTCGGCCGCGAGTACGGCAGGAGACCGCTCCACCGAGCCCCGTGCTTCCTCTACGGGCCCTCTGCCTGACGTGCCCGGGTCACAGGCGAACCGGTCTCCCCTCACGCGGCCGTCTTCGCCGGAACCCGCCGCCCCCGCTGAGACCGGGGCCGGTTATGACACACCTCTCTACAACGCCCTGCGCACCCAGGCGTGGGCACGCGAGGTTCTCGCCCGAGCCGCGGAGACAACCGCGGCCACCCAGCCGATCCCCGCCGTACCACCGGCGCCATCGGGTGGGGCACCGACCGCCTCGACCTCGCCTCCCACCTCGCCTCCCGCCTCGCCTCCCGCCTCACGACGGACCGCACGGTCGTCCAAGCCGCCGAAAACGCCACCGAAAACGCCGGCGAGTACGGCGCAACCGCCGGGACGGGCGGTACCACCTGATTCGTCGCCTACGTCGATGCCGGTCTCGTCGGCGGCCGGGACGTCCGCCTCCCCCCTCTCCGCGCCGCTGCCGTCCCCGTTGCCCGCCGAACTGACGGGACCGCTGCCCGCCGAGCTGACCGGGCCCCTGGAGGAGCGGCGTGACCGGTCACGAGGCGGGCGCCTGGGCGGGGGGCGGAACCGGCCCCTGTCCGGTCAGCCGACCCGGCCGGTCCCGGTCGTCCCGAAAGAGCGGCCGATCGCCAGGAACACCTCCCTGAAGATCGCCGTCATCGTCCTCGCCGGCGCGGCCGGGACCGTGACAGGAATCAAGATCTTGGGGCCGGCTCTCGATGGAGAGGCGCCCACCGCCCGATCGCTCCAGTCCGCCGTGGTCGAGACCGCGCGGAGCGACCAGGGAACGCAGGGGGTTTTCGGAGACCCCGGTGACGAGGCGGACCAGAGCATGGGCAACGGTCCACTGCGGATACCCGCGACGGTGACACTCGACGAGTTCGGCCAGGGCACCATGACGCTCACCGTCTCGGAGGGGGCCGAAGCCTCGGTCACCTGGCGGATCTCCGCTCCCGGCCTGGTGGTGACGCCCTCCAAGGGCACCCTCAAGCGAGGCGGCAGCGGCGTGGTCAGCGTGCGCGCGCTGAGGGTCCGCTACTGGTGCGGCGCCCCCGAAGCGGTGACCGCGCCGCTCACGGTCCACGGACCAGCCGAGTCGATCACCACAACGGTGCGCTGGCGCACCTGCTGATAGCTCACGTTCGAAAGGACCGTGCCTTGACAGAGATCCATACCTCGGCCGACGCCCCGGCCGAGCAAGTCCCCGAGACGGTCCCGCTCACCGCGGAACACTTGCTCACCAACCGGCGCCCTGAGCCCGCGGGCGGATGGCGACGCCTCGTCTGGCGACTCTCCGGCCGGAAGTACATCCCCTCGGAGTCCACCGCCGAACGCGAGCGGCGTACTCTCATCGCGCAGGCCCAGACGCCCGTGGCGAGCGGGCACCACCGGATCGCGGTCATGAGCCTCAAGGGCGGGGTGGGCAAGACCACGACGACGGCCGCCCTCGGCAACACGCTGGCCTCCTTGCGGGGGGACCGGGTGATCGCGATCGACGCGAACCCCGACCGTGGGACCCTGGGAATCAAGGTCAAGTCCGAGACCGCCGCGACCATCCGCACGCTGCTCGCCGAGGCCGACCACATCGTCCGTTACGCGGACGCGCGGGCCTTCACGTCCCAGTCCCCCGCCCGGCTGGAGGTGCTCGCCTCCGACACCGATCCCGCCGTCAGCGAGGCGTTCAACGCGGACGACTACCGGACGGTGGCAGGGCTGATCGAGCGCTACTACTCGATCTGCATCACCGACTGCGGAACCGGACTGCTCCACGGGGCGATGCGCGCCACCCTCGAACTGGCCGACCAGATCGTTCTGGTCAGCCTGCCCGCGGTCGACGGGGCGAACTCGGCCGCCGCGACGCTGGACTGGCTCACCGCCCACGGGTACGCCGACCTCGTCAAGAACGCGATCGTCGTACTGAACGCGGTGGAGAGCAAGTCCGACGTCGACGTCGACCTGCTGGAACGCCACTTCCGCGCACGCTGCCGGACGGTGATCCGCGTGCCGTACGACCCGCATCTCAAGGAGGGCGCCGAGGTGGACCTGGTCCGCCTCCGCCCGACGACGCGGGGCGCCTACCTGCGACTGGCGGCGGCGGCCGGGCAGTCGTTCGGCCTGCGGCCGGAACGGGCGGGACGATAGTGCCCCCGGTCGTCGAGGATCCCGTGCTCAACTGGGATCTCGGCCCCCCTCGCCGTGTCCGTACCGCGACCGTGATCGTCATCGCGGTGGCGGTCGCCGTCGTGGCGATCGTGGTCACCGTGGGGATGTCGCGGGGCGTTGAAGCCACGTCGACGCCCACGCCCACGCCCACCCCCACCGCCATCGCGCTCGCGCAGCCCCTGGCGTACGAGGGGGAGGCGGGGTATCCCATCAGCTTCCCGCACACGGAGCTGGGCGCGGCCTCCGCGGCGGCGGCGGCCCTTGAGGCGGCCTGGACGCTGGACGACACCCAGGCCGAGCAGGCCGCGGCCCTGTACGCCCCGCCCGAGCAGCGCAAGGCCGCAAGCGACGGCGCCCGGGCCGCCGTGAGCGGGTGGCGCGAGACGCTCGGCCTGCCGAAGGAGGGCAAGCTGCCCGAGGGAGCCTCACTGCGTACGCAGACGATCGGCGTCCAGTGGCGCGCCCGCGCGCAGGACCAGATCCAGGTGTCCGTCCTGGTCCAGGTCACGGCCACGACGGGCGCCGGCGCCGACGGCAAGACGTACTCCAGCCCGTACGCGATGACCCTGCTCATGGCCTGGTATCCCGGCGTACGCGGTGACAACCAGGGCGACTGGGTCAACATCCCCGATCCCACGCCACCCACCGTGCCGCAGACCGCCCTTCCGGGCACTCCCGAGTTCACCGCGGCCGGCTGGAAACCCCTCAAAACCCCCTGATACGAGGAAGAGCCCCCATGTCCCCTCGCACCTCTCCCCGGCGTGCCGGTCTGCTCTCCAACCTCCTCCTTGTGGGGGTGTCCGTGGCGACGGGCGCGATCGTCGCCCAGCCCCTGGCCGCGGGCGCCGACCCCGGCCCGGACGCCCCCGCCCCCGCAGCTCCGGCGGCCGACTCGTCCACGCCGGACTCACCCGGATCAGGCTCGACCGGATCGGACTCTGGCGGCTCGGGCTCTGGCGGTTCCGGCTCCACCACACCCGACTCACCCGGATCAGGCTCGACCGGATCGGACTCTGGCGGTTCCGGCTCCACCACACCGGACTCGGCCGAATCGGGCGATACCACCTCGAGTTCCCGTGACGCCGCGTCGCGCTCCACCGACTCCGCTCCGGACTCGGGCTCGTCCGGCTCGGGGAGCTCCGACACCCCCTCCTCCGACACGCCTTCGTCCGGCGGATCCCGGTCGGACGCGAGCAGGTCGGACGCGGCGTCCTCGGACACGGGATCGTCGAGCACGGACTCCTCGGGCGCCGCCTCCACGGGAACGGGTTCGCCCGCCACCGGCGACAGCACGGCCGCCTCGGCCGCGGATTCGCCGGGAAGCACCGGCTCGTCCGCCTCCACAAGCACCGGCGACACCGGAGCCCGGCCCGACTCGACGTCGAGGACGGCGCCGGATCAGGACACCCGTTCCACAGCGGCCAGGTCCACGCCGGAGGCATCCGGCGCCGCCGCCCGTGACAGGACCGCCGCGACTCCCGATCCGACACCCACCACGGCCACCGCGTCGTCCGCTCCGGCCGCGACGCCGACGGACACGGGGAAACCCGTGGTGAGCACGACGCCGGCGACCGGCTCCACCCCGGCCACGACGCCCACGGCGGGGACGACGACCGCCGCGAGCCCCGCGCCCACCACCAGCGGCACGCCCGCACCTACGGCGACCACCTCGTCCAGCTCCACGCCCAGTCCGACGCCGTCGAAGAGCACCGCCCCGAGTCCCTCGCCGTCTCCCAGCGCGAGCGGTACGGGTGGCGGGGCCGGCACCGTTCCGAAACCGACGGTCGGGGCCTCCAGCGCTCCTCGGCCCACGCAGCCGAATCCCCCCGCGAAGGCGAACCCGGCCAAGGACGCGCCCAGCCCCGCCGCCGATCTTGTCGGTGACCCGGGTGACACGACGGGAGGGGCTACCGGAGACGTCACCGGCCTGCCGATTCTCGAGACGCATGTCTCGGAGTCGATCCCGCTCGTCGTTCCCCTGCCGCCGCTGGCGGTCTCCTTCGCGGAGTCCTGCCAGTCGGTGACCGACGCCGCGTGCTGGAGCCTTGCTCCCTGGCGCGGCCGTACGGGCGACCAGCCTCCAGCCGCGGCCGTCGGGGGCCAGGGGTCGGCGGCGCCTCGGTGGGCCTTCGCGCCGCCCCCGCACCGGATCGCCCCCGCCAGGGTCACCCCGGCGTCGTGGGGTCCCGCACCGGCTCGGTCCGGCTGCTGGATCTTCAGCCCCTCCGAGGCCTGCGCCCGTCCTCAGCAGTAACCACGAAAACCCCGCAAACCCCGCTCCACCGAATCATCTCGTCGAAGATCGGCTTTGCTGAACGACCTTCCGTGAGGAGCCGTTGCCACTCGTTGAGAACCGTGCTCACCGAGGCCGGTAACTCCTCGGGATCGCCCGGCAAGAATCCGATCTTCGACGAATGACCGGCACATCCGACCTGGGCCCGCATGCTCAGACCCCCATCCGGCTCGGCGTCCAGGCCGTGCGCGTACGGCTGCGCAGGTGTGCGGGTGCCCCCTTCGGGGGCGGGCCCGTGTCGTCAGACCTTCCGCCAGCCGGGAATCCACGCGCCATCCTCGACGACGTAGTCGCCGAAGAGCGCCGGAGCCTCTTCCTTCATCAGCTCACCGATGCGCTGGAAGACGAGGCGGATCTCCTCCTCGGCCCCGACCGCCGTACGGGCCTCGATCGTGTGCCTGAGGGTGCGGACGTTGGCGGTCCAGACGAGGCCGGTCGCGACGCCCTCCGGGGCGAACCGCCGCATGAAGGAGGTGCGGTGCTTCTTCTCCGCGAACGGCACGCCTTCCTCATCCAGCCCGAAGTGCTCCGCCATCCAGGTCTGGAACTCCTCGAGCTGGTCGAGCACGGCGCTCGCTCGCTTCATCAGCTCCGAGTCCTCCCGGGCCCACTCGGGGAACCAGAACGGGATCTCCGACAGCCGGACGAAGCGGAGGGACTCCTGGGAGATGGCGACGCCCGGGCGGTGCCGTACCAGCTCGTGGGTGAACACCCTGCTCACGTTGTGCAGCACGAAGCTGAAGCTGATGTGCTCCAGAACCGAGCCGTGCGCACTGGCGAGGATGTTGCGGAGGTAGTCGGTCTGGTCCTTCCTGATCCGGGTCACGTTGGGGTTGAGTCCGGGCTCGAAGGATCGGTAGCACAGGCGCCCGGCGAACTCGGCGAGGTTCTGCGCGTCGAACTCGCCCCGCTCCAGCCGCTCCAGCCAGGTCTCGCCTCCGATCTCCCGCAGGTAGCGGGCGAGCTCGTCGTAGTCCAGCTCGGGCCGGGCGACGAGAAAGATCTCGGGGTCGACGCTGCGCATGGTGATCCTCATGTGTTGGTGGATGTGACCGTCCAAGCAAACCAGCCGTCTGGCCTGGGGAGGAAACCAGGGGACGTCGTCAGGCACCTGAGGTGCCCCGTTCGCGTCGTCGTCCGTTCGTGGTCGTCCCGCGGCGGGCCGGAGTGCCCCAAAGCGTACGGTCAAACAGTGGGTGGAGAGGGACGATGGACGGCCCTCGGTGAGATGGATCTTCCTTGCTCCATCGGGTGTCGTTGTCGGAACGCCTCGACGCTGGACGTTGGCGTTCGTCAATCTGGTTGCGACCGACGACCCCTGTTCGACACCCCAGGCCGGAAGTTTCTATATATTGCCGAATTCCGTCGCCGGAATGGCGGACGCGTCAAATGGACACTCCGTCCCCGTACGCACCCGGGCCTGTAAGGAAAAGCAGAAAGCGCGCCACGGCGAGCGTGTACATGTCGGGCGCGCTCACGCTGATCATGCACACGAAGCGCGGAGCGACGCAGGTACACAAACACGGCGCACGGACGCGAGCACGGACACGCACCACGGACGCGAGCACGGACGCGTAGTACCGATGAGGCCGAGACCGGGCGCCTGAGGACACAATGCGCAGCCAAGGCCGACGCTCACCCCTGGAGCCGGGGCTTGCACCCGACCGCCGCGGCCCCGAACACGCGGTCCGGCTGATCACCCAGCCGGCCCCGGCCAGGCGGCACGGACCCAGCACGACGCCAACCGATTTCGACCAATTAACCCATATGCACCATTTATTACTACCAGATATTCATACAACTATGGACATCGGACGCTATTTCCCAACGAAAGCATTCGCAAATCCGTCGCCGAACTGGATTGCGAATGCCTGTTCGATGTGCCATCATTCATATACGCGTTCGAATAGACGAGGGGGTGGGCATGGCCAAGCATTTCGGCTCTTTCAAGTACGCATCGCAAAAGCAGCCACCCTTCCCCGACTCAGGTCCGTGTGACGCGGACTGGTGGGCGCAATTGACCTCGATCCGCCCGACCTGGGCATCCAATGGCAGTTCCGCCCTCCCCGTCGGCGAGCCTTCGTACGACAAGGACGACGCTTTGGAGCACGCCGAGGCCGCATTGCCGCTTCCCGGATGGCCCGGCGAGAGGGCGATCTTCCGGAGCCGACCATCCACGTGGCCATCACCGAAGGCCACGTCAACCCCGACACCCCCAGCACCACAGGATCAGCCCGAGCCTTCGCCCGGGGCGCCCGCGTCGGCTCCACTGACTCTTTCGTCGCCCATGCTCTCGACGTCCACCAACGAACCTTGTTCTCCGGCCCCTGACCACCCGATCGTGCTGGTGAGCGGCGAGTCCTTCTCGCCGGCCGAGTCCAGCGCTTGCAAGCCCACTGTTTGTAAGTCCAGCGCTCGTAGGGCCAGCGCCAGCGTCGGCAAGGGCCGCGATTCGTTCCTTTCGGACACATCCGGCCTGAACGATGGCAGGCTATGCCCGTCCGTTACTTCCGGCGTCTCCAACCGCGTCGACGCTGCTGAGGCACCGGGCAGCTCATCTGCCGACGACGGCTCCCCTATGAGCGGCTCCTCCAGTTCCGGCATTCCGGCAGGTGGCCACAACCCCTCGGGCACCGGCGACGCCTCTGGGGGTTCTTCTCCCGGTGCGGGTCGGGTGTCGTGGCCGTTGGTGGCGTCGGTCCGGGAGATGGCGTCCGCGTTGGCGCTCGCGGTGGTGCCGGAGTCCGCGGGGGTGTGTCTGGCCGAGGTTGAGGATCTGTTGTTCGCGCGGGATCGGCTGGTTTCGGCGGTCGCGGCGCGGGTGGAGCGGGTCCACGCTGCTGGTGCGGCCAGGGCGCATGGGCATGCGTCGACGAAGTTGTGGTTGCGGACGGCGGCGGGGATGAGCGTCGCGGGGGCGGGGCGGTTGGTCGCGCTCGCGGTCGAGCTGGCTCGTCTGCCTGTGGTTCGGGCTCGGTTCGCTGACGGCAGTCTGGCGGAGGGGTATGTGACGGCGATCTGCGCGGCGACCGGCCGGTTGACCGATGAGCAGGCCGGCCTGGCGGAGTCGATTCTGGTCGCGTTGGCGGATCAGGCGGGTCCGGCGGAGATCGCGCGGGCGGGCCGGTATCTGTATGCGGTGCTTAACCCCGATGGTGAGGATGACGATGCCGAGGCTGATTATCGGCAGCGTTTCCTGCTGGTGCGGGAGAGTTCTTCGGGTGGGCTGGAGGGGGAGTTCCGGCTTCCTCGCGAGGCGGGGGCGCGGTTGCGGGCGTTGCTGGACGCCTATGCCAAGCCTCGGGCTGTGGGTGATGGCCGGCCGTTGCGGGTGCGGAACGCTGACACGTTGATCGCCGTGCTGGAGCGGCAGATCGGTACCGAACTCCTTGTTCTGATCAACGCCGAGTCCCTCCCCGACGACCTGGTCGGCGCTTCCGCATGCGACACGACCATCCAGGGCGCAACCGCGCAGGACACAACCACCCACGACAGCGCCGCCGCCACCGGAACAGGAACCCGAACAGGAACCCGAACGGGCACGGAAGCGGGCACAGAATCCAGAACGGAAGCGGCAGCGGGACCGGAAGTTGAATCCGCACGTCCCGGCGAGCAAGCGAGTGATGGCGCTCCTCGATCCGGCGGAATGCCGGGCGTGCAAGCCGTACGAGAAGAGCTTGGTGCGGCCTGGGATGACCAGGCGTCGTCCCCCCATGAACCGACCTTCCCCGGAGCCGGGGCGGGACCGACATGGGATGAGCGCACACCGTCCCAAGAAGGGCCGTGCACCACCCAGCATGAGCGCGCCCCGTTCCGAGAAGGGCCGGGCACGGCACAGCATGAGCGCACATCGTCCCGAGAGGGGCGGAATGCGGTCCGAGATGACCAGCCATCGACCGTAGGTGAACGAGAGGCCGCATGGAATGGGTGGAGATCAGCCCAGGGTGGGCCGAGCGCGGCGCGGGACCGGCCGAGCACAGCGCGGGACCAGCCGAGCGCGGCGCGGGATGAGCCGGGTCCGGCACAGGGCGAGCGGGTCTCTGATTGGGTGACACCGGACGGGTTGATCTCGGGCCGGAGGCTGCCCGGACTGCTGCTGGCCACCGGGCAGTTCCTGCCCGTCTCCGATGTCCACCGCCTGGCCAACACCTCCACGCTGGCGCGCCTGGTCATGAACGCCGACGGCGAGGTCCTCGACAT